>JANWJP010000056.1 GCA_025451895.1 Robertmurraya sp. | reverse complement strand
CCGGAAACACCTATACTGATAGCATATTCTGAAATTAATTTTGTCCAAGTATCTGTGAACATTTGATTTTCTTCCCCTTTTTTCGAATTCCTCATAACCATTGAGTATGTAAAATGGTTTATTCCTTGGGATTCTCAGTTCCCGAGCATATTTTTCCAATAATTGGTCTGTAATTTTTCATGATCAATATCTTCAGGAACCTGAACCTTTAAGGCCAGGGCATAAAACTTTCTTTCAGGAAAAATGAACTTTTTTCGAACAAGATGGGCTTCAAATATTTCACTTTGATGACCGAGCTCATCGACAATGCCTCCACTTCCTCAGGAGAAAGATCGTGTGAAACGTAATGGTCGTCCAAGCTAAGGGCAAGGGATTCTTCTTCTAACTGCTTTACAATATCCGACTATGCTTCAAGCTGAGCTCTGGTTTCTTCAAACGCCTCCACCTGGCTTGAGTAATAGTAATACCAGTTTAGCATCTGATTGTGATTTACTTTTGTTTTTTTATTGAATGGTTTTAGCAGATTGAGTGTAAAAAAAACAATGGCAACGAGTCAATGGAGGGCGTATTGCAGAATAAAGGTTTGGAAACCTTATACAAGTAATGGTTCTGGAAGGAATAAAAATTTTATGCCGGTATAAATATCTTTTACATCAACTTAATGGTAAAAAATGAAACAATATGATAAGATCTTTGTATGCTCAATATTTCACAAATGGCGAGTATTCATCATTGAATTATATCACCTATGATTCGAAAGGGAGTTGTCATCATGAAAGGAAAAACAGCAATTATTACAGGCGGTGGAAGTGGTTTTGGACGGGAAGCCGCTTTAAATTTGGCAAAAAGAGGGGCGAATCTGTCAATTGTTGATATTTCACCGGAAAAGGGAGAAGAAACGGTTAAACTGTGCAAGGACCTTGGTGTAGATGCCATTTTTATAAAAGCAGATGTAAGCAAGGTGGATGATGTTAAAAACTACGTTGCTAAGACGGTAGAACATTTTGGAAAAATTGACATGTTTTTTAATAATGCCGGAATTTCCGGATCAGGTGTAAAGACATTGGATTGTTCGGAAGAAGAGTTCGATGCGATTGTTAATGTTAATTTAAAAGGTGTTTTTTACGGGTTGAAATACGTTGTCAATGAAATGCTGAAAACCGGCGGAGGTTCCATCGTTAATACGGCTTCATTAGGCGGTTTGGTGGGAATGCCTACATTGGGACCCTACTCTGCAACGAAACATGGAGTAATCGGATTGACAAAAACGATTGCCGGTGAATACGGAAGGGATAATATTCGAATTAACGCCATTGCACCTGGTACTAATGAAACACCGATGGTCAAAGCTTATCCTCAAGAAGCGATCGACGCAATGGCTGAAGCTGTGCCAATGGGAAGACTGGGACAACCTCATGAAGTTGGAAATGTCGTCGGCTTCCTGCTGAGTGATGAGGCATCCTATATTCATGGAGCTGTTATTTCTATTGACGGCGGAGCGGCTGCATTATAAAAAGATCAATGAAGGGGAAGTCTGATTCGTTCCCAAAATAAATGCGGGAGGAGAAAACGTTTGTTTTTCTCCTCTTGTTTTTTCTTCTGAAACTGCATAGTTACATGCAGTTCTATATTTATTAAAGATAATGCCGGACACAGGGGAATGTGACGAAAAGTTTCACAAATTATAACAGATTAATTTTTTTGGATGAACGCTATGGTGTTTACCCTTTATTTCTAAGTTGTCTGCATTTCTTGATTTTAATTTTAAGCTAATAATTCTTTCCCAAACCAAAAGCCAATCAAGGCAAAAATGATTCCGATTGTATATGTCAAAAAGAAATAGATTAGAAATTGCTTTGATTGTTTTGAGTGCACGAGTGAAAGACTTTCAACTTTAAAAGTTGAAAAAGTGGTAAATGCCCCTAAAAAACCAATTCCCATAAATAAATTTATGTTTGTATTTAGATGGATATTGACGAGAAACCCCAGTAATAAGGATCCTGATATATTTATCAAAAAAGTCCCCAAATATATGAAGGAATATTTCTTATTTAATATTTTAGAAATATTGTAGCGGGATATTGCTCCCAGAAACCCTCCGGCTGCAACCAATGCCAGATCTAACATAAAGATTTCTTCCTTTCTCCTAAACGGTCTCCGATATTCATTCCAAAGGCTGCAAAGGCTAATCCCAAGATTGCACTGATGAGAATATAAACAATGGCGTAAAAATAATGATGGTTTTGCAGCAATTGAATAACTTCGACGCTAAAGGTTGAAAAAGTGTTAAATGAGCCAATCAGACCAGTTTTCAAGGCAAAAAGATATTGCGGTTCAATTTTCAACTTTATCTCCAGCCCCGAAGACAACAAGCCAAGTAAAAAACTGCCCAATAAATTGACTGTAACGGTTGGAAAGGGAAAGACGGGAGTTCCGTTCGCAAAAAAGAGAATTGAAAAGATGTATCTTAATGTTGCTCCAATGGAACCGCCAATCCCAAGCAAGACATAGTGCATCCTTGGTATCCTCCTCAAATAAAACCGACTCCTGCCAGTTAAAAAATCTGACAGGAGTCATTTATCCAAATGGTCAATAACGAACCCTGACGTTAAAATAGTCTAGTTGTAAAATAGGTATTTTTTGAATTTCTGTCAAGATGGATCAATTTTTCGCTAATTAATTCCGTGATCGTATTTCGATAGAACTTATTATAAATCCGCAGCCTGATGAACCATTTAAACCTTTTATATGCATCTTTGCCGTAAACATCGGTATACATGTTAATATGTTTTTCTATCTTATCAAGATTGCTTTAATGAAAGGATGTATTTCAGTAGTGTTTGCTAAATTGTATATCCGGTGCAGAAAGTCAATGGTTTCCGAGATGAGATAACTGTCTTTCAATGATAATAGGACTGAAAGAACATCAGGTCTGCTATTAAAAGCGTCTTCAGAAGAAAGATTGTCGGTCAGTTTTTCATAAGAATGAACAAAGTAAAAATGATTTTCCTCCAACTTTTCTTCCCAGTCTTTAAAAATCTCCAACAGCTTCTTTTTTATATAGAAAAATCACGCCTCTTCTTAAACTGGCTTATTTTTTCCCGGGGAGTCTTAAAAAAATAAATCTCCGTTTTCTCATAACCTTACCATATTTGATTCATCTTTTCTTCCCCGGATTGTTGTCAAACGGCGTTAAATAAACCACACCATTGATATTAAGTAATCTTTTTATCCCGCCCATCGTTGAGAAAAAATCATAAAACAGATGAATCAAAATGAATAGACAGATAGTCCACAGGGAGAAATTAAAATGGACAAATCATTCAACAAGAACAGATAACGGATGTGAGGGAGATATTTTTAAAATGAAAAGAACGATTTCAGTCTTATCTGCAGCAGTAATCTTCATGTCTATGTTAGTGATGCCGGCAAATGTTTCGGCACGTGAAACGAATGGGGACAAGCCCTGGATGAATACTAAGTTGTCCGCTGAGGAGCGGGTCGAACTGCTTCTGGATGCAATGACGCTGGAGCAAAAAATTCAGTAAATTGCAGTCTCGCGTTTTAATGAGAATGATAAAGGTGAGACTGTTGTCATTAATCGGAGCGGTACCAGCAAGTACCAAAGCGGCGAATTTCCGCCTGAGGGCACCTTGCCGGGGTGTGAATTTCAGGACACCGGCAGGCAGATTAGGGGAGTTGAAGAGTTGGGTCTCCCAACAGTCCGTATGACAAACGGCGGAACGGGTGTGAAGGGAGGTTCATGTAATTTGTCTTCAGACTTCGGTTTTCCTGCCGGTATTTGCCTACTGCAGGATTACATCAATCAATGTCATTTCATCTCTCTGATTTAAAGTTTCCTTCAAAACTTCTTCGAACTCACTCAATTGATTCGGTCTTACTCCCTTTACCCCGAAGCTTTCAGCAAGTTGCACGAAATCAGGATTTCCCATGTTTGTACCAAAGGCCGCCCCAAATTTTTCTTCCATCATTTGTTTTTCCAACTTTAATGTCGCATCATTTAACACAATGGTGATAAAAGACAGACCTGACCGTTTAGCAGTCTCCAATTCGGAAATATTCATTAATGCCTCTCCGTCCCCCGTTATACAAATGACCGGGGCATCCGGACAAGCCAACTTAGCACCTATTGCACCGGGCAAGGCAATTCCCATCGAAGCGAATCCGTTTGAGAGGATGAGCCGTCCGGCTAGTTTCGGCTGAAAAGTCCGGGCAATTGATACTTTATGAGCGCCTACATCTGAAATCACAATTGTCTTATCCGTGGAATATTTTTCAACAACAGCCAGGATATTTTCAATAGTGAGTTTTTGCTTGTCTTTCAAATCTAAATCAATATGGTAGGCAGTTTTTATTTGTTCTCTCAGGTTCCCCGCCGGAGCCCACGGTTTGGACAAAATATTGATGCCATTAAGTACTTTTAAAGTTTCTTTTAAATCTCCCGTCAATTCTCCCTTCACAGGGTAGTACTCATCCATTTCAGCCGGCACAGTATCGATATGTAAAACGGGACATTTCCCTTTATTCCAGTTCTTCGGAGGACTTTCCACAGAATCAAAGCCAATGACAATCAATAAATCAGATTGGCTGATTATTGGTAAAACTTCATCGTTCTTTTCAAAACCAAATGTAAAATAATTCAAGGGATGCTCTTTAGGCAAAATCCCTTTGGCCATAAAACTGTGGATGACAGGTGATTCCAGGTTCTCGGCAAAAATGCGGAACTCCTCTAAAGCATCTTGCCTTATTATTCCGTTTCCTGCGATGACAAGCGGTTTTTGACTGTTTTTCAAAAGCACATGAGCATCCTGTATTGATTGCGGGGCCGGAACACTTTTGGGATTTGGCAATTTTGGCAATGGCCGGGCTGTAGTCATTTGTGGTGCCAGGTTTTCCGGCAATTCAACCAAAACGGTGCCCGGTTTTTCTAATTTTGCTGTCCGAAAAGCTTTCCGGATAATTTTTGGGATCGTCTGCGAATCTTTTATTTGGACGCTCCATTTTGTCGCCGGTTCAAAGATTTTGACGATATCTACATATTGATGGGATTCTTGATGCTGTCTTTCAAACCCGGTTTGCCCCGTAATGGCTACAACCGGGGAGTGATCAAGATTTGCACTGGCTATCCCGGTTAAAAGATTTGTTGCGCCCGGTCCTAATGTGGTCAGGCATACGCCGGATTTTTTCGTTAATCTGCCGTAAACATCAGCCATAAAAGCTGCCCCTTGTTCATGGCGGACATGAACAAATTTAATAAGTTTAGATTTTGACAATGAATCCATGAGGTCGAGCGTTTCTTTTCCCATGATGCCAAAAATATATTCAACACCTTCATTTTCCAAACACTGAACGAATAAATCTGTTGCCTTCATAAAAGTCTCCTTTAACAGTTGGTTGGTCTTATTTTTTCCTAAAGACTGTAAAAAATTTTGTATTTAATATTTTAAATGGGCTTTTACCTTTGGGCTTGAAGATATTTTGGTAAAACGTTTGTTGGATCATTGGCAGAAGCTGAATGAAAATTGCATTGTGCGAGGGTTGAAGTTATTTTGCAGTTATGATTGTATACAATCCGCATGTTATGATAGAAAGTAAGGTAAACCGTACCAAAAATAAGATAAATTTGGCAGCGGACGGGGAAGAAAATCTGTTCTCCAAGCCGCAATCAGATTTCCAATTAAGAAGAGGAGGAATTGTATAGTGAATATTTATCCCATTAAGGCCTTTTCTGATAATTACATATGGTGCATTCAAGAAGGAACAGAGGCCGTAGTGGTCGATCCGGGAGAAGCAAGAGGTGTGCTGGACTACTTCGGTGAAAAGCAACTTCGTTTGACAGCCATTCTTTTAACGCATAAACATGAGGACCATACCGGCGGGGTAAAAGAGATTTTAGCGAAATTTCCGGAAACACCTGTGTACGGTCCAAAGGAAACAGCTCCTCTGGCTGACCGCTTTTTACAGGAAGGAGATTCATTCAGCTTGCTGGGCCAGACTTTTCAAGTTCTCGAAACGGGTGGCCACACTCACGGTCATATCAGCTATATAATGGGGGATATCCTTTTTTGCGGGGATGCTCTGTTTTCAGCAGGATGCGGCCGGGTTTTCACCGGAGATTACGAAGCTCAATTTAATACCTTGCAGAAATTCAAGCGCCTGGATGATGACATAAAAGTATATCCCGGTCACGAATATACGGAAATCAATTTGCGCTTCGCATATGAAATCGAACCGGATAATAAGGAAATTTCCAAGGCTTTGGAAGAAGTCCGGGGGCAGCGGGCAAAAGGAGAGCCATCGTTGCCGTCAACGATTGGCAGGGAGAAAAAGATTAACCTCTTTCTGCGGGTGAAGACGCTGGAGGAATTTATCGAATTGCGCAAGACCCGTGATAATTTCTAGGATTTGAATATGAGCATTACAGTTTTTACAGGTCTCCTTTTTAGCGATGATAAAAAATAGACAAAGTGTTTAAAAAGGAACAGCACCTTGCCGGAACCGGTGAGGTGCTGTTTGCTTATTATCAAGGGCCTTTGCAGTGAAAGTCTGAGAAAAAGGCTTATACATAAAAAAATGAAAGTGATATGAGGCAGATACAAAAGCCTTATGGACGTTGCTATCAGTAAATTTTACAATAGTTTTAGAATATTTCATTTTTATAAAATTTGAGGCGGGCGGGATTATTTATTAATAGACTGAATAGTTTAAGTGCCAAAAGGGAGCGGATTAAACAGTGGGTGCAAAGAATTTGGATATTATCGATATGCGAAAGCATTGCGGTTTGAACAATGTCATCTTAAATTTTGATGCCGGTGAAATTTTATTTGCGAAAGAAATGAAAAGGGACAACAAACATTTTTACACGATCTGCAGATACATAATTGAAAAAGATATAACCGAAGAAATGTATCATTATGAAATCCGGGAAGATGATTTTTACAAACAGTATGCTCATGTTGCAGGGCAAAAAATCATTATTATTAAGTTGCAACCAAGAAATGCAAACAGCATAGAAGTGGATGTATTAGATAAAGTATCGGGAAAGCGGATATCGGGGCACTTTTTCGAAACGGACGGTGAAGCAACCTCAATACCGATTTTCATTAACGGCCGTTATTTTCTTTTTTATGCAGACATTGAAGGAACAGAAAAGGAGATTCACTACAAGGAGCAAGGGTTCGAATCTTTGTTGTATTTGTGTGATTTAACAGAGGATAAGATCTATCTTGTAAAGGACTTAAAATTGGCCGGCGGCGTTTCAGTCGTTCATCAAGCACTCGGCCGTATGCCCGTGTTTTTGCATAAAGGGGAGGAATATTTATTATTTAATGAAACATACATGGACGATTATGAGTATGAAGAGGATCTTTATGCAGCCGTACAGGAAAACAGGGTTGATAAAAATTCTGTGACAGAAACAGAGGCATTGTATTACATACGGGTTGATGATTTTGCACAAAACATCAAGGCAGGGCAAAACATACCTTTTATAGAGATTTCAAAAAGGTATATAGACGGCTGGGTAAGATATTTAAGAATGGATGAGGAAAATATTTATTTCCGGGATAAGGATTTTAATACTCAACTTGAAAAAATATATGCAGTAAATATGCAGAATTTTAAGCCGGTGCTAAAAAAGGAAATCAATCATCAAGAAGTGAAGGGCACATTGGATTACGGTGATAAAATATATGACATAGTAGATTCACAGGATCGGATAAAAATAAGAAAGATACATGAAGGTGATAATCATTGGTCTGTTGAGAAGACAGAAGAACATGTATTTTTTCAAGAATTGTTGAATGACAGATATATTGTTGCTTACAGTTGGATGGAAGACGAACAGGCAAAATATTTTGAGTTTGTCTATATTTTTGACACTGCAGACGGAAGCTATACGAAATATGATGGGACATGTGAAATAAACGGAAATCAAATCGTTCTCTATCATCTTTCCGATTATAGTTGATACAGGATGTAAAATAAGATTCAGATTTGAACTGTGCTATTTTTATAATGATTATCTTTAAACAGCACCATTTCACTGCCGTTGGCGGATGGTGCTGTTTGCATTTTGCTGATTATTTTGTTCATAGATTTTGGTTTGTGCCAAAGCCTGGATAACCGCTCCGGTCGCCTGGATCCAGCTGCCTGCAAAATCAACCGCTTCTTTTGTCTCAGTTTGTTCAATGTTTTCTGATACAGCTTGTAAAGAGTTTCCGATCGATTGCAGAAAGGTTTCGATAATAAACAGCATGTTAATAAAAGATTTCTCTTTTATCAATAAATCAGGTAAAGCAGCAGCACTGCCAAGGGCTTGAAGCAAATTCCCCTGTTTACTTAAGTTTGTCTTTGTTTCCTCGTTAAATGGAATTAAGATCCCCGCAATGACGGTTGAGTTTCCAAATGCTTGAATTTCATTTCCAATTTTATTTAAAGTAATTTCCGTTTCGCTGTCAGCGAGCAAAGCATTCCCCGTTGCCTGCATGAGATTTCCAATTAGAGAAAAATCAGTTTTTATTTTTTGCTCCAACGGCAGTGAGGGGATGCTGCTGATTGCAGCGAGAACGGTACCTGCAGCTTGCACCCATGAGCCGAATAAAGCTTTTAATTCATTATCCATATATGTTCACCCTCAATGGATGTTTTTTTGTGTTTTAAGAAGACATTTTTAGGTGTTAATGCGGGGAATTTGTTTTTATGAACGGTTTTAGGAGACACGTTATGTATTTATAGCGGTGATTTTGTCTTTATAACCGGTTCTGGGAGACATTTCAAATCGAAAATATGGCGATTTTGTCCTCATAACCGGTTTTAGTGGACATTTTGGGAAGAAATCGATTTGATTTTGTCTTCATAAACGCTTCAAGAGGACATTTTGGAATGAAATTGTGTTAATTTTGTCTTCATAATCGGTTTTAGTGGACATTTTGGGAAGAAATCGATTTGATTTTGTCCTCATAAACTCTTTAAGAGGACATTTTGGAATGAAATTGTGTTGATTTTGTCTTCATAGCCGGCTCAAGAGGACATTTTGGAATGAAACTGAGTTAATTTTGTCCCCATAACCGGTTTTAGTGGACATTTTGGGAAGAAATCGATTTGACTTTGTCCTCATAAACGCTTCAAGAGGACATTTTCGAATAATACTAAATTAATTTTGTCTCCATAACCGCTTTTAAAAGACATTTTTGGCCCAAAATGAACCAACTTTGTCTCCATAAACTCTCATAGAAGACCTTTCAACTCGTAAATGCTCCCATTCTGCCCCTTAAAAGTAAACACCTCCCGGGAGAAACCTCATGCCCATATCCATATGGTGAAGTTTTACCCAAAAGGGCGGCTCGCGGAAAAAACAACAACTGTCATTAAAACATCCGTCCATGATATCATATTCAGACTCTATGTTATTTGTCCCGCCCGGAAAAATTCGTTTGAACGGATTGTAAATCCAGGCGGCACAAATCAAACCGCATGAAAAACAGCGCTCCTGCATCCAGGCAACTGTAAAACCAAAACAGGATGACCCGCGCAGCAGGGCATCCTGAATCTAACTAAACTCTTTAATTTGTATAATTGTCAAAATATCCTTGAATATAGATGATGGGCGTTCCTTTATCACCGCTTCCGGAAGTCAAATCAGACAACGAGCCGATAAGATCCGGAATCTGCCGCGGTGTTGTGCCCAATGATTCCATCGCGTCGATCCGGTCTTCTTTTTTATTTTTAATATATTCCGCTATCGCTTTTTGTTGTTCTTCCCCGCTTAAATGGGCGAAATTATTATCTGCCAGGTATTTTAATTTCACCTCATTCGGTCTGCCTTCAAGTCCGGCAGTATAGGCCGGGGATACAACAGGGTCGGCGAGTTCCCAAATTTTCCCGACAGGATCTTTAAATGCGCCATCGCCATAAACCATTACTTCAACCGTTTTTCCGGTAGCTTCTTTAAGTTTTGCCTGAATATCGTCCACAATGACTTGGCAGTTGTTTGGAAATAGTTTTACGCTGTCTTCTGTTGCCTTATTTGAACCAAGCAGGCCGTAATCTTTATTAAATCCGCTGCCATTTACTGACTCTGTTAAAATTTCATCAAGGCCAATGACCTTTTTTGCACCATTCTTCTTTAAGATCCGTTTTGTACGGAAACGGGAATGAATATCGCAGACAAGGACATTTTTCGTATAATCTAAAATCGTTCTCGGATTATTTGACAAAATGACTGTGCAAGTAGCTCCTTCCGCTTCCACGATTTCTTTGTAATATTTGATATAATCCACACCCGTAAACGGATGAGCTGAATATCCGAAAAGGTTGCGAAACTCTTCCTCTGTTAAAACATCTGTCCATGGATTAATGTCTTTTTCATCGAGGGCATCAATATCAATAAGCTGGTTGCCAACTTCGTCAGAAGGATAACTCAGCATAAGAATGACATGTTTAACCCCTTTGGCAATTCCGCGCAGGTTGACGGCAAACCGGTTCCGGCTGAAGATCGGAAAAACAACCCCTATGGTCTCTTCTCCAAATTTCGCTTGAATATCTGCGGCAATTTGATCAACAGTAGCATAGTTTCCCTGAGCACGGGCTACGATTGATTCTGTAATGGTCACAATGTCGCGATCTCCAATCGTAAATCCTTCCGCCTTTGCTGCATGTAATACAGTATCGACAACAATTTGTACAATATCGTCCCCTTGGTTAATAATTGGTGCGCGAAGTCCGCGTACAACTGTTCCAACTGCTCTTTTCAATTTTATCGCTCCTCTGAGTAAGAGTATACTATAAGTCAATAAAACCTGTTTTTCTGTACCATCCGCCCGGCCGGTAAGCCTTTTGTTTAAGACTACCCACCGGCGTGTCGGGGGCTGAATATGAAATGCCCGAATACAGACCGTATATTTAACTTTATTGTACAACCCGCATTTTGTGGAATTCGCGTTGATTCAGGGAAATTTCACATCACATTACCCTATTTTACTATACCTTTAATGTTGTTATAAGTAAAATTAATATTAATTATATCAGATATAAGGAGAATTTATATGATTGAAAAATTGGACTTATACCGCATATTTAACGCCGTCTGCCGCAATGAAAGTTTTTCCAAGGCTGCCCAAGAATTATATATGACACAATCCGCTGTCAGTCAAGCAATATCCAGGCTTGAAAAAGGTTTGGACGTGCAGCTTTTTTACCGAACTTCAAAAGGCGTCGTATTAACAAATGAAGGAAAACTGTTAAATGAACATGTCAGTTCTTCACTGAGAATGATCCAGGCAGCTGAAGACAAAATCTCTGAATTTAAATCATTAAAAACCGGACAACTTCGCATCGGCGTAGGCGACACGATCACCCGCCATTTTTTGCTTCCGTATTTGAAGGACTTTCATTTAGCTTACCCAGGAATCAAACTAAAAATATTAAACGGAACAACATTGGAAATATGTGATTTTATAAAATCGGGCCGGGCAGACGTGGGAATCTGCAATTTGCCCGTTCATGACGAACAGTTGGAATTTGTGCCGTGCAAGGAAATTCAGGATATTTTTGTATGCGGGGAAAAATACCGGCATTTAACGAAAAAACGGCTTCCTTTAAAGGATTTGCAGGAAATGCCCCTCATTTTCCTGGAAAAAAAATCAAACTCCCGCCTGTACATTGAAGATTATTTGAACGAAAAGGGCCTTTCGGTCTCTCCCGTTTTTGAACTCGGCTCATATGATTTACTGCTGGAATTTACAAAGGCCAACTTAGGAATTTCCTGTGTCATAAAAGAATTTTCAAAAGACTATCTGGAGCGCGGTGATATATTCGAAATCAAATTCGAAGAAGAAATACCAAATCGGTACATCGGCATCAGCTATTTAAAAAATGTCCCATTGTCGCACGCCGCTAAAAGATTTGTCGAAAGTATCAACAGTATTTAAGACAGATGGAACCGCAGGAAAGGCCTTTTGGAAAAAATGGACAATGGCCGGAAACAGAGCTATTCCCTTCTGTTGCTTCCCGCCCGGGCACGCCTCTGTGTGAATAGCCTGTTTTGGAGCAAGCGGCTGCTGCTTCCACCGGGGGTTATTTGAAGGCTTTTGTTTGCGCAGTCTCTCCCAAGGGTATGAAATTTGCCTGTTTCGGTGCCCGTTCATATTTTTATGCGGACAAAAAATGATTGAGGTGTCTTCATAATTTTTTCAAGGAGACAAAATCATCGTCAAACCGTTTTAAAATGTCTGCTAAAGGCGTATGGGGACAAATTGGTTTGAAAAAAACCAAAATGTCTCCATAAAAGGTTTAAGCGGACAAGTTGGCATTGAAAAAGAATCAGAATGTCCTCATGAGGGGTTTAAGGAGACAAAATGGCCTTGAAAAAGCTTGAAATGTCCTCATGAAAGGTTTAAGCGGACAAGTTGGCATTGAAAAAGAATCAGAATGTCCTCATGAGGGGTTTAAGGAGACAAAGTGGTCTTGAAAAAAGAATCAAAATGTCCCCATGAAGCGTTTAAGGAGATAAAATGGCCTTGAAAGAAGCTCGAAATGTCCTCATGAGGCGTTTAAACGGACAAGTTGGCATTGAAAAAGAATCAGAATGTCCTCATGAGGGGTTTAAGGAGACAAAATGGCCTTG
>JANWJP010000055.1 GCA_025451895.1 Robertmurraya sp. | reverse complement strand
TGCGAGCACTTCCTTTTCAAAGGAGTATTTTTTCTCCACATAAACCTGGTGCCAAACCATAAAGACAAGAACGGTCCAGATTTTTCTGCTGTAATCGGCTTTTCCGCGGCAATGATCTTCAAGGAGATCCAGGACATATCTTTTATTAATAAGATGGTCCGTTTCGCTTTCATGAATAATATTTTTGGCCCAATCGTGCATTTCATTCTTTAACCAATGACGGATTGGCACCGGAAAGCCAAGTTTTTTCCGTTCAAGTACATGCTCCGGAATAATTCCTTCTGCCGCACGGCGGAGAATATATTTTGTCGTTCCGTGAGATGTTTTCAGGCTTGTTGGAATTTTCGAGGCAACCTCAAACACTTTTTTATCCAAAAACGGCGCACGCACTTCAATAGAGTGAGCCATTGTCATCCGGTCTGCCTTTAACAAAATATCCCCCCGTACCCATGTATGAAGATCAATATACTGCATTCGTTCCACAGGGCCGTAATCACGAATTTCTTCATAGAGCGGTTTTGTAATATCGGTATATTTTAGCGCGGGATCAAAAGTGCGTAAAAGCTGCCGTTTCTCACTCTCAGTGAACATTTTGGCATTTCCGATATAACGTTCCTCAAGCGGTGTCGTTCCCCGCTCAATAAAGCTTTTCCCCTTCATCCCCTCCGGCATCATCCGGGCGATAAGCCTTAAAAATGACTTAACAAACCCGGGGATTTTACTAAAAACTTCCAAAGCCTGCGGTTCGCGGTAAATATTGTATCCTCCAAAAAATTCATCCGAACCCTCTCCTGAAAAAGCAACCTTAACATGTTTGCTTGCTTCCCTGGCAACAAAGTAGAGGGGAACGCAAGCCGGGTCGGCAAGGGGATCATCCAGATACCACATAATTTTGGGAAGTTCGTTCATATACTCTTCAGGAGTTATCACATAACTGATGTTCTCGAGACCAAGCTTGTCCGCCGTTTCTTTGGCCACGTCAATTTCGCTGAAACCTTCCCTCTCAAAGCCGACAGAGAAAGTTTTCAGATCGGGAGCAAATTCTTTGGCAATTGAAGCAAGAATCGTTGAGTCAATCCCTCCTGAAAGAAAGGAACCGACCGGAACGTCGCTGCGCAAATGCGCTTTGACAGAATCATACAGCACCTCCCTGATTTCTTTTACCCATTCGTCTTCTTCCCGGTGAACCGGATGGAAGGAAGGCTTCCAGTAACAGTATACTTCCATCGGGCTGCCCAGTTTTTTTATAAAATAATAACCCGGTTCAAGCTTTTGAACTTTTCCTGACAATGTATACGGTTCGGGAACAAATTGGTACGTCAAATAATGCTGTAAAGCTTGAGTATTCAGCTCAATATTTTTGTCTCCCAATCCAAACAGGATACTTTTCTTTTCCGAAGCAAAAAATGTTCGGTCCCCGTCATCATAGTAAAAAAACGGTTCCATTCCAAAGGGATCTCTTGCCCCAAATAATGTTTGTTCTTCTTTATCCCAAATAACAACTGCAAACATACCGCGAAGCTTTTCAACGAACTTTTCTTTCTCTTGAGTAAAGAGCAGCAAAAGCAGTTCGGCGGCAGTATTTGTTTTAAAGGTGCTGCCTGATTGCTCGAGTTCCTTTCTGAGCTCATCATAGTTGTAAATTTGTCCGTTAAAAATTATGCAGTAACGCTCTTGATCATCGGTGAACAACGGTTCTCCGCCGCCAACATCAACTGTATTTAATGTGCGGAAGCTGCACTGCAAATGTTCATCAGAATAATACCCGCAGCCGTCCGGACCCCGGTGGAACATTGTATCATTCAGGCTGAGAAATTTTTGTTCGTCATCACTCCCGTACGTCCGGGGCTGTTCATGAATGCAACCGATAAAACCACTCATTATGAAATTCACCTACTCCGTTTCCAGCTTCATTTATAAGAACCTTTATAAGATCCTCAATATAATAGACGAAAAAATTGTACATATACTTACATTATTCCTATAAAAAAATATCATAAACCGGGATAAATTTCGAAGTTTTTTTTGAGAACATGCCGTTTTTTTTAAAGACGATAAAAAGAATGAATCTTTTGCCGCAAATTAAAGAAGGAGTTACATCATGCGGTAACTCCTTCGATAAAAAGCATATGTTTCCGGCCGTTCCTGCCGGTCTTTTTTCCATATTTCGGCCATGCCGGCCATATTACATTTTCTTACGATCCCTTAATGCAAAGCTTGCTTACGGAGATCCTCCGCTTTATCCGTTCTCTCCCACGGAAGATCGACATCAGTCCTTCCAAAATGACCGTAGGCAGCTGTCTGCTTATAGATCGGGCGCCGCAAGTCAAGCATTTTAATAATTCCTGCAGGACGGAGGTCAAAATTTTTGCGGACAAGGTCAATCAATACATCCTCGCTTACTTTCCCCGTCCCGTAAGTATCGATGGAAATAGATACCGGCCGGGCTACTCCGATGGCATAGGCAAGCTGAACTTCCACCTTATCAGCAAGTCCGGCTGCAACAATATTCTTGGCTACATAACGGGCAGCATAAGCAGCAGAACGGTCCACTTTGGTCGGATCCTTTCCGGAGAAGGCCCCTCCTCCGTGTCTTGCATAGCCTCCGTATGTATCAACGATAATTTTTCTTCCCGTTAAACCGGCATCACCTTGCGGACCACCGATGACAAATCGTCCCGTCGGATTAATAAAATATTTTGTATCTTCATCAATAAATTCTTTTGGCACAACAGGGGCTATAACATGCTCCATAATATCGCGCTGGATTTGCTCCAGACTGAAATCCGGGTGATGCTGAGTGGAAATAACGATCGTATCGATGCGGACAGGCCGGTCATTTTCATCATACTCAACGGTTACTTGCGTTTTGCCATCCGGGCGGAGATACGGAAGTATATCTTTTTTCCGCACTTCAGCAAGACGCCGGGACAACTTATGGGCAAGTGAAATCGGCATCGGCATCAATTCTTCTGTTTCGTTACACGCAAATCCGAACATCAGCCCCTGGTCACCGGCACCAATCGCTTCAATTTCTTCATCAGTCATTGTGCCTTCGCGGGCTTCAAGAGCCTTGTCGACACCCATGGCAATATCAGGGGATTGCTCATCAATTGAAGTAATAACCGCACAAGTTTCTGCATCAAAACCGAATTTAGCTCTCGTATAACCGATTTCCCTCACAGTGTCACGAACAATTTTCGGAATATCCACATAGGTTGTCGTGGTAATTTCCCCTGCCACCAGCACTAATCCGGTCGTGACGGAAGTTTCTGCCGCAACACGGGCATTTGGATCTTTTTCCAAAATAGCGTCTAAAATTGCATCCGAAATTTGGTCGCAAATTTTATCCGGATGGCCCTCGGTAACGGACTCAGAAGTGAATAAACGACGTTTCTTAGACATTTGCTTCCTCCTCTTAAAGTTAAACTGCTATTGCGTGGGGGCTCCCTGCCCATTCAATTTGATACGGTACTCATTCCCTTGTAGTATAAAATAAACAGCTTGATTTTATTAACTTCCGCTCTGTACCATTAATAAACAAGCTATTAATCCTCTTTTTACAGACTTTACCTATAAAAGTCAGAGAAACAAAAAACCTTTCCGTCGAGGAAAGGTTAATTTTTCAGAGTTTGCCTTTCACTCTTATCGTTCAAGGACAAATTCCTTGCCTCAGGTTAGCACCTTTGCTTTGAGCAAAAGAACGGAGCTTGCATCCTGTCGTTCGCCAACGCTCTGATCTTCCGCTTAATTCCAGCAGGTTGCCGGGTTTCATCGGGCCTGTCCCTCCACCAACTCGGGATAAGAGAGTATCCGTTCAAAATAAAATCTTAGCTTACTGCATAAAATACTGTCAATACATTTTAGAAATTATTATTTACAAAATGTCCAACTTTCACTAAACATAAGTGCTTCCGGAGTGACAAGGGGTAAAACTTTTGTTCTGTCCAAGATACAAAAAATGCTCTCATACATGCCGCAACAAAAAAGATGCCATATAATGGAAACATCACAACCGATCAAACAGGAAATACTATTAGTGATTATAATCACACCTGTCAGACTAAAAATGTCACCTGATTTCCATTTAAATGAATGCTTGGAAAGTGGTACACTTAAAAAGTCATATACTTAGAAAACTTGACAGCACTGGGACGAGACCTTTTTCATGCATCATTTTAACTATGTCCGTTTGTCGTACTCACCGAATAAAAAAATTCACTTTTTTTTCTATTGATTAGTATAGATTAGTAATTTAATTGTGTTATACTAATCTTTGAGATGCAATCACTTTCAAAAATTTAACGAAAAAGGAAGGTATTCATCAGATGAATTCAGTTAGCATTTCCAGTGAACTTAATGAACTGTTAAAACAGAACAACGTGCGTGTTCAACTTTCCGTTCCCCAATTAGTGGAAAAAATCTTAAAGCGGAACGAAGGGCTCTTGACTTCAACTGGTGCTGTGAGAGCAACAACCGGAAAATATACAGGACGTTCCCCGAAAGACAAGTATATCGTTGAAGAAGCTTCCACCAAAGACAAAATCGATTGGGGTCCTGTCAATCAGCCGATTTCTGAAGAAGTATTTGACAACTTATACCACAAAGTCATCAATTACTTGAAAGAAAAAGATGAAATCTTTCTGTTCAAAGGTTTTGCCGGTGCTGACAAAAATCACAGATTGCCAATTCAAGTAGTCAATGAATTTGCTTGGCATAATCTGTTCGTTCATCAATTATTTATCCGTCCGACAAAAGAAGAATTGAAAGATCACGAAGCACAATTTACAGTTATCGCCGCTCCCGGATTTAAAGCGGATCCTGCTGTTGACGGAACAAAAACAGAAACATTTATCATTGTTTCCTTTGAGCGCCGCACTGTTTTAATCGGCGGAACAGAATACGCAGGAGAAATGAAAAAATCAATCTTCTCTGTCATGAACTATTTGCTGCCTGAAGCAGGAATTCTTCCGATGCACTGCTCAGCAAACGTTGGCCAGGAAGGCGATGTGGCATTATTCTTCGGTTTATCCGGAACAGGAAAAACTACTCTGTCAGCTGATCCAAACCGCCGCTTGATTGGAGACGACGAACACGGCTGGTCTGCGAACGGCGTATTCAACATTGAAGGCGGATGCTATGCAAAATGTATCAACCTTTCAGAAGAAAAAGAACCGCAAATTTATAACGCAATCCGTTTCGGTTCCGTACTTGAAAATGTTGTTGTTGATGAAGAGTCACGCGTAGCCGACTATGATGACGGATCATTGACAGAAAATACACGTGCGGCTTATCCGCTACAAGCGATCGACAACATTGTTGATCCGAGTATTGCCGGTCATCCGAATACAATTGTTTTCCTGACTGCGGATGCCTTTGGAGTACTTCCTCCTATCTCTAAATTAACAAAAGAACAAGCTATGTATCATTTCTTAAGCGGATATACATCCAAGCTTGCAGGAACAGAGCGCGGAGTCACCAGCCCTGAGGCTACATTCTCCACTTGCTTTGGCGCACCGTTCCTTCCGCTTCCGGCCACACGCTATGCTGAAATGCTCGGACAAAAAATTGATGAGCATAATGCACAAGTATTCCTTGTGAACACGGGTTGGACCGGAGGAGAATACGGTGTTGGAAGCCGTATGAAACTGAGCTATACCCGTGCGATGGTTCAAGCTGCCCTTGAAGGAGAATTAAATAACACTGAAACTGTTCAGGATGAAATTTTTGGATTGCATGTTCCTTTACATGTACCTGGTGTTCCCGACGAAGTTCTTCAACCGAAAAAGACTTGGGCAGATCCGGAAGCATATGAAGCAAAAGCCAGAGAATTGGCAAGCAAATTCCATGAAAACTTTAAGAAATTCACTAATGTTTCTGCCGAAATCGCTGAAAAAGGCGGACCAATCGTTTAATTATAAAAAAATAGCGGCCTTTCAAAAAGGCCGCTATTTTTTTAATGCTAATTAATGGTATACAACGAGAGAAGCCGATAGTTGATCGTGGTTTTATTATTCTCCCATTCGAGCTTTGTAATGCTTGCCACTCCGACTGTTTCTCCATCGACGGTTCTTTTAATTTCTACCGGAAGGTCGAGGGGGTAAAGGCGGTAACCTTCTTTAACAAGGGAAAAGAGGTTTTCTTGCAGACGAATCTCTCGCCCCTTCGTAACAATGATGGTATTCAATTCTAAAGGCATCCCCATGCGCTCCTCTCCTTTCTATATCCATCATAATGGAAAACCGCACCGACTACAATTATTGGAAATTAACGGACCCGGCCTATTTTTCCTGCCACCGTCCCCGCCCCTTACTTTTCTGCTTCATCCATTGACACAGATTTCTGACAACGCGCCGATTTTCTTTAGGAGGAAAATAATGAGTGAAATCAGAAAAATACCAGCATTCCACTTCTTTGTTTAAAAGTTTCAACCTGCTTTCCAGGCGGTGAGCTTGTTCCACGGAAACGTGGCGATCCTTTTTGCCATGAATGATTAAAACGGGAACCTGTAAATTTTCCAAATGAAAAAGCGGACTCCTGTCATAATACCGCTGCGGATATTTCTCCGGTGTTCCGCCAATAACTCTTTTCATCATGCGCCTTAAATCTTCCCGTTCTTCATATGTTAAAAACATATCGGAGACGCCTCCCCAAGTGACCAATGAAGCTGCCCGGGGAAACTGTAAACCGGTAAAAAGCGCCATCACACCTCCCCGGGAAAAGCCAAAAATATGAACCCTTTTTACGCGCGGATGATTTTCAATAAATTTAAAAGCGGCAAACGCATCTATCCGGTCCTCTCCCGCAAAATCCTCATTGCCTTCCCCTCCTTCATTACCTCTGTAGTAAGGAGCAAAGACAATAAAACCTTCACAAGCAAATTGAATAATACGGCCCGGCCTCACCTTCCCCGCATTTTTCATTCCACCCCTTAAATAAAGAAAGCCGTCTCCGGCAACTTTTCCTGCCGGTTCCGCAAGCAGTCCTTTTACTTTCAAACCGCCCGCCCAATAGGTAATCACAGAAAGTTCAACAGAGGGGTGAGGAGAGGGAAATCTCTGCCCGCTTATTAATTGACCGTCACAATACATGTTGTTCCCTCCTTATAAGTCAATTATCAACTGTTGTCAACAATGCCTTAACAGCGGCTTCGATGTCTCCATCAGCATGCTTTACGGACTTAATGATTGCTGATTCCATTTTCCCCGCCGGATGTTTACAGTCATTTAACTTGAATAACAAACATGCCGTTCAAAAAATATCTTTAATTCGATGGACATTTCACGATTATCGCGTTCCGTTCATACAATACTATGGGCTTACAACCATAAAAACAGGCTGAGGAGGTTCCTCCGTGAAAAAAAGCAAGCTGAAAATATTTTTTGTCATGCTTGTATCAATCTTTCTTATTATGCCAATTGCCGCCTGCAATCATGACCGGATGCAAACCGTTAAAGTTGCAGAAGTAACTCATTCCATTTTTTATACCCCTTTCTATGTCGCCATAGAAAAAGGATATTTTGAAGATGAAGGATTAAATATTAAGCTGACCTTAACTCCGGGAGGAGACAAGGTAATGACCGCTTTACTTTCAAATGGAGCGGATATTGGCCTTGTCGGGTCAGAGACATCGATATACGTAGCCGCACAAGGGGCAAGAGATCCTGTGATCAATTTTGCCCAGTTAACGCAAACAGACGGGACGTTTCTTGTTTCCAGAGAAAAAATTGACGACTTTTCCTGGGATGATTTAAAAGGAAAAACTTTCCTCGGACAAAGAAAAGGGGGCATGCCGCAAATGGTCGGCGAATATGTCCTGAAAAAACACGGCATCGACCCTCATAAAGATTTACATTTAATCCAAAATATTGACGTCGCCAATATTACAAGTGCCTTTGCCTCCGGCACGGGAGAATTTGTCCAGCTTTTTGAGCCGCAGGCAAGTATTTTTGAAAAAGAAGGAAGAGGATATATCCTTGCCTCATTTGGAGAAGAATCCGGCCGTGTTCCTTATACAACTTTTATGGCCAAAGAAAGCTATATAAAAGAAAACCCCAAGGCCATAGAAAAATTCACACGTGCAATTTACAAAGCCCAGCAATGGGTGGAAAAAAACAATGCCAAAGAAATCGCCAAAGTAATTGAACCTCAATTCTCCGACACAAACCTTGAAATTATTGAAAAAGTCGTTGAACGTTATAAAAAGCAACAATCCTTTGCGGCAAATCCGCTGCTGGATGAAGAGGAATGGAACAATTTGCAGGATATTATGGAAGAAGCGGGAGAATTGCCCGCCCGGGTTGAATACGGCAAGCTTGTGAACGAAGAAATAGCCAAGAAAATAATGGAATAACGGAACCGTTCCTTAATGATGAACAAAGAGGAGGCTGTAATAATGCCTTTTTTACAATTGAAGAACATCCATCATACTTATTTTACAAAAAGCTCCGTAACGACGGCCTTGTCCGGTATTACCCTTGACATCGAGGAAGGAGAATTTGTCTCCTTTCTCGGCCCGAGCGGATGCGGGAAAACAACACTTCTGTCCATTATCGCCGGTCTGATCCGTCCGACGGAAGGAACCGTTTTGCTGGAAAATCTCCCAGTAGACAAAGCTGTAAACAAAATTGGCTATATGCTGCAGCAGGATTATTTGTTTCCCTGGAAAACGATTGAAGAAAATATTCTAATCGGTTTAAAACTCATGAAGACCCTTACACCTGAAAAAAGACAAAAAGCCCTCAAATTACTTGAGCAAATGGGACTTTCCGGATTTGAATCCAAATATCCGAAACAACTGTCAGGAGGGATGAGGCAAAGGGCCGCCCTGGTAAGGACTTTGGCCGTTGAACCCAAACTGCTCATACTTGATGAACCCTTTTCTGCCCTTGACCATCAAACAAAGCTCCGTCTGGAAGATTTAGTTTATGCAACACTCAAATCCTACGGTAAAACAGCCATCCTTGTTACCCACGACATCGGGGAAGCCATCGCTATGAGTGATCGAATCTTTTTGCTGTCCCCCCGTCCCGGATCTTTATATCATTCCTTTAAGGTGCCCGGATTATTAAGAGAGCTTTCCCCCTTTGAAGCGAGAAACCATCAAACTTTTTCAGAAATATTTCAAGATATTTGGAAGGAGCTGGATCATATTGAAGCAGGAACTTAAAATAAACCTTCTCCATCAAAAATATATCCAAACCTTAATCCGCCGGAAAAGATGGGTACGCTTTTACCAGGCTGTAATTTTTCTCCTCTTTTTTGCGGGATGGGAAACAGCAAGCAGACTGTCATGGATCGATCCGCTCGTTTTCAGTTCTCCTTCAAAAGTCTTGAACCTCTTAGCCGCAAAAATCCAAGACGGTTCCCTTTTCATGCATCTGGGCTATACTCTGTTTGAAACAGTGGCCGGTTTTATGATTGGAACCGTCCTCGGAACATTATTGGCTGCAATTTTATGGTGGTCTCCATTCCTGTCCAAAGTTCTTGATCCGTATCTTGTCATATTAAACTCCATGCCCAAGGTTGCTTTGGGACCTATTCTGATTGTTGCCATCGGTCCCAATGTCTCTTCAATCATTGCGATGGGAACAATTATTTCCATTATTATTACGGCAATCGTTGTCTACACCTCGTTCAAAGGAGTAGATCCGAACTATTTAAAGGTTCTCCAAACATTTGGAGCAACGAAAAGACAAACCTTTATGGAAGCAATACTTCCTGCTTCGTTTCCAACAATCATATCTGCATTGAAAGTAAATGTAGGCCTGTCCTGGGTCGGGGTCATTGTCGGAGAATTTCTCGTTTCCTCCAAAGGCTTGGGATACTTAATTATTTATGGTTTTCAAGTATTCAACTTTACACTTGTTTTAATGTCGCTCCTTGTTATCGCTGTTTTTGCCACGATTATGTATCAACTCGTCGAATTTCTCGAGAAAAAATTAATTAAAAACAGCGGATAACAGATAGACAGGATGCGCATATTATTTTTCAAAATTCCCCTGGAAGGTGTTCATAATATAAAGAATGCTTTTTTCAATCACCTGATCCTTCATAATATAACTGAAATCAGGGCCATGGCGCATTGCAAGAATATTTCCCCCAAGCAATACGGGGCCTTCTGTCTCCAAGTAGCCGGCCTTTTTCTTAACTGCTTCTGCCTCCCCATAGAAAACGGCTTTGACAAAAGCCTCCTTTCCGTCACTTACCTCATATTCACCAATATAACGGAGAACTTTTAAAATCGCTCCTGTTTCCTCAAAAACCTCACGAATGGCAGCTTCCTCAATAGTTTCCCCCGGCTCCGCCTTGCCTCCCGGAAACTCCAGTCCTCTCTGTTTATGTTTTGTAAGAAGCCAGTAATGATTGTAGCGGCAAATAACCAGCACATGCCTGGGCGGAACCGTAAATGCATTTTTCTTAAAAGCCAGACGGACTCTGTTTCCGGAAACATCCTTAAACTCAATCATCATGATTCCCCTTCCTTTAAACCGGGAAATATTTCATAGGGATAATGACTCTATTATTCTATAATTTCTTAATATATTTTCTTTTTACAGCAGTAAAGTGTTTCTAAAAAATGTTGCATTTTACTATCAACTTTGTTAAGGAAACCTGTTTTCAAACATTTTCAATAAAATTTTATTAAAGTATTTGAAAAGCATTGAACGTAAACAGTCTTCAATTTAACAAAGATATCATACACTCTGTTGCTTTTTACTGCAAAAAGAGTTTTTCCGGCTTGTTGTTTTGATTCCTTTTGGGACTATTATAAAGCAATCGGCTCACTTTTTATTAGTTTTCGCAAAAAAGGAACAGAGGATTTTTCAGAAGAAGGAGTGTTTTTTTGTAAAGATTTTTTTATGGCTGTTTTATTCGTGTTCTCATTAGCCGCATGCAATCAATCAGGTTTCGGTTCAAATACGGTTCCCCCCCTGAAGAGAAGATGGAGCTTTCATCTGAAGATGTTTTCAGTAATACCATTGAAGCGGCTGAAAATATTGACAGCTATTCTGCAAGAGTAAAAATGAGTCAAAAAATGAATGCAGCCGGCGGGGAAATGAAATGGAATATGGATTCTATATTGCGTGTAATAAACAATTCTCTTTCCTTATACCAGGACATCAGTCTTGATGAACAAGGAGAAACATTGAACGCAGAACTTTATTATACGCCTGACCATGTTTAAATGTATGAAAAATCCGGAGGGAGATGGATAAAACTTTCTGTTGATTATGTACAACAAATATTCGGTGACATCATTGGCAAAGAAAATCAAATGGCAGCCTATCTTAAAGAACTTAAAAATGTCGCCAAAGAATTAACAGTAAAGGAAGACGGAAACTACAATGAAATTGAAGAAATCACTGTTCCGCAAGAAGGCATAGACAATGCTATCGAACCATAAAAAATAAATGAACCTGCAAGCCAGGATTTACCAGAAACCAGCAATTCGCCGGTTTCTTTTTTACAATCTTTGGATAGAGTGGGGTATAATAAATGAAACAGGGGGTGTAGAAATGAAACTTGTTGATGAGATCTATGAGTTTTACCGTGATCGGCTCACAGGCAGCGAAGAAGACATTGATATGCTGACATTTGCATTGTTGGAAGAAATGACATATGAAGACCTATTAAATATGATTAGAAGTCTGGATCAACAGGAATTGTATAATCTTGTCGGCTTATATATACTTGAAGCCTTAAAAGGGAAATTTGCCCGGGAAGAGGATGGCCAAAAAGACGCCCCTCCCTTCCGCCAACGTGGTATCCATTAATGATGTTTCCGGGACAAAAAACATCACAAGGATGGGGAATTAGTAACACATATGAAGCACTTTAAGCCATTTGTAAATGAACAAGGCTGTCACAAGGGAGAGCGTCCCTTAAAAGACAGCCTTGTTCATTATTGCAAATACGCTTTCAGCATCCAGCAATGCTTCTCCAAGCTCACCTTCATGCCGATAAATAGATCAGCCGTACCCGAATCACCTTCATTTTCAGAAACCTCTACAGCCTTGCCAAGTTCTGATAAAATTTGTTCAAAATCTGCAATCACTGCCCGGAGCATTTGCTCCTCTGACTCTCCGCCCGGGGCTTCTTTTATTGAAGCAAGTGAAAGACACTCCTGCAGGGTGCCTGCCGGTTTGCCTCCCAAAGCTAAAAGCCTTTCAGCCAATTCATCAATATACCCGTTGGCTTCATCATAAAGCTCTTCAAATTTTTCATGAAGTGCAAAAAAATGCTTTCCTTTAACAAACCAATGATAGTTATGGAGCTTATAATACAACA
Organism: Robertmurraya sp.; assembly: GCA_025451895.1. Classification (GTDB taxonomy): domain Bacteria; phylum Bacillota; class Bacilli; order Bacillales; family Cytobacillaceae; genus CALKIU01. The sequence goes on along the minus strand of JANWJP010000055.1, from coordinate 2,060 downwards.
CTGTCCAATTTGCCACCTGCAAGTTAATGGCTTTATGTACTTCATTTGACATATTTTATCAACCTCCCGTACTTATCATTCCCCCACCCCCTGTAATTAAACACCATAAGAGGATATTATTTTATAACTTCTTTTTAAAGTGGGACATTTTCATGATAAAATAAAATAATACAGCCTGTTGAATCAGTTTCAGAAAAAATGGCTCCAAAAAAACCGGAAAAAACAGAAACGAATAACACATTAAGGGGGAAACAAATGGCATTGATATCTGAATATACTTTGCTATTTTTCTTGCGGCCTCAATTTTACTCAGCAGTTTGCCGGAAACACGGCAACAATATGTATATGAAAACAAAGACAGAAACTGTGAGGAAGCCATAATGAGTATCAGTTCTTTTCTGGTTGGAATCATTTTTATACTTAACATGATTTTTGCAGCCATCGTCATCTTTCTCGAACGGAGAGATGCAAGCTCCACTTGGGCCTGGATTTTAGTTCTGTTTTTTATTCCCGGCCTTGGCTTTATTCTCTATATTTTGTTAGGACAGAATCTGTCCCGGAGAAAAATGTTCCAATGGGAAGATCAAAAGAAGCTTGGTGTAGATGAACTCATTGCCAATCAAATTGATGCAATTTCACAAAAAAAATTTTGTTATTTAAGCGATGTAGAAAAAGAATATCATGATTTGATTTATCTGCACCTGTTAAACAATGATGCTCTGTTGACTCAGGATAATAAAGTGGATATTTTTACGGACGGGAAAGAAAAATTCAAATGTCTTTTAAAGGATATTGAAAATGCAAAAGATCATATTCACTTGCAATATTATATTTTTAGAAAAGACGATATCGGGCAGCAATTGATGCAAGCCTTAATCAAGAAAGCAAAGGAAGGGGTAAAAGTCCGGCTCCTCTATGATGATCTCGGCTCAAGAAGACTAACGAAGCGGTTTTTCAGAGAATTGCGTGAAGCCGGCGGAGAAGTGGAAGCCTTTTTTGCTTCGAAACTCCGGATTATTAATTTGCGGATTAATTTTCGTAACCACCGTAAATTAGTCATTATTGACGGAAAAATCGGTTATTTAGGGGGCTTTAATGTAGGCGATGAATACCTCGGCCTTGACCCGAAATTCGGGTATTGGCGTGATACCCATCTCCGCATCAGAGGAACAGCTGTTTTGGAAATCCAAACCCGTTTTATCCTGGATTGGAATCAAGCCTCCGAACGGCATGATATCAGTTATTCTGAAAATCTTTTTCCAAAAGACATATCTGCAGGTAATGTCAGTATGCAAATTGTTTCATCCGGACCTGATTCGGTATATGAACAAATCAAAAACGGTTACATAAAAATGATCGCTTCCGCAAAGGAAAGCATCCTGATCCAAACACCATATTTTATTCCCGATGCAAGCATTCTCGATGCGCTGCGAATCGCTTCTTTATCAGGAGTGGATGTAAGGATCATGATTCCAAATAAACCGGATCATCCGTTTGTTTATTGGGCAACTTATTATTATATTGGCGAAATGCTTAATTCCGGCGTAAAAGCATATATTTATGACAACGGATTTATTCACTGTAAAACCATTGTGGTCGATCAAAAAATTTCTTCGGTCGGCTCTGCCAATATTGATGTCCGCAGTTTCCGGCTCAATTTTGAAGCAAATGCATTTATTTATAATGAAGAAATTGCCGCAAAACTGACCAGGGACTTTTATGACGATATGAAAGTATCCAGAGAGCTGACGCTTGAAAAATACCAGCAACGCTCTTTATGGATTCGATTTAAAGAATCGGTTTCCCGGCTTTTATCACCAATCCTTTAATGCCCTTCTTCTCAGGCTTCGCCAAGGGACGGTATAGTCAAACTCCGCAAAAAAAACAGCCCATTCATAGACAGAAAGTCAAAAAACCGGGCAATTTCCCGGTGTTTTGACTATGCCGTTTTCACGGCACACTTTTTTTACGTCGCTATAATCAGGCGAAAGAACCGGCACTTTTCAATGATTTAAGCAAAAACCTGCTTCAACTCTTCCTTTGAATGTGAGAGCCATTTC
>JANWJP010000054.1 GCA_025451895.1 Robertmurraya sp. | reverse complement strand
GCCAGATTAGATCCCATTTGGGGCGTGCTACCCCCGGAATGGGCTCCAAAACAGCAAATTAGATCCCAAATTTGTTGAGTCCTGTCCGATACGGGCTCCAAAATGCCAAATTAGGTCCCGTATTTGGAGAGTATTGTCCGGAACGGGCTCCAAAACAACAAATTGGATCCCATTTGGGGCGAGTTACTTCCGGTATGGGCTCCACAAAGCCAAATTAGATCCCATTTGGAGCGAGTTACTCCCGGAACGGGCTCCAAAACAACAAATTGGATCCCAAATATGTTAAGCCCTGCCCGAAATGGGATCTAAAATATCAAATTAGATCCCGTATTTGGAAAGTCCAGTCCGGAATGGGCTCCAAAAGGCAAACTACCTCCAAAAAAAGGCTTGGCAAACAGAAAACGGGCTCTGGTTCGTAGATCCCGAAATAAGGTAGGCCAACGAAAACGGGCTCTAGTTTGCAAAAGTAGGCCCCTCACTGTAACTCCGGTTTTTTTGGAAAACTCTCCAATGGAATAATAAGCAGACAACTTCTTCCCTCTTATCCTTTTCGTACTTCTATCAAAAATCCTCACGTTATGTTGGAAACAAGTATTTTTTTAAAATTCCGCAACTACAGGCCGTATAAAAATTGCTGCCAAGACCCCTTGTATTTGCCCGGGAAAACTTAAAGAGTTTATGCAAAAAAGTTATAATATGAAAAACGGGGAGTGAACAACATGGATAAGGTCAGGCAATTAAGTGTTATTTTTGAGCAGCACCGAAACATGGAAAATGCCATTCCGATGCAAAAATATATGAAAAATCATTTTCCCTTCCTTGGCATTAAAAGCCCGCTGAGAAAAGAGTTGTCAGGGAAATTTTTCAAGGAAAGCGGCATTCTTAAGGAACCGTTTCAGCCCGGGTTTGTACTGGCACTGTGGGAAAAGGACGAGCGGGAGTATCAGTATGCGGCCATGGATTATATTGAAAAATCTCTCAAAAAGCTGAAAAAAGAAGATCTTCCGTTAATGGAGCAGCTCATTACAACAAAATCATGGTGGGATACGGTTGATATGCTTGCGCAGAAGCCGGTGGGCACGATTGCGGCAACCTGGCCCGAAGTGATACCGGAAACAATTGAAGGATGGGCATATGGGGATCATTTGTGGCTGAGGCGGACGGCCATACTTTTTCAATTAAAATACAAGGAAAAAACGGACGAAGAACTCCTATACCGTTTTATAATCCATAATGCCGGAGATACGGAGTTTTTTATTCAAAAAGCGATCGGCTGGGCGCTGAGGGAATACTCAAAAACAAATCCTGATTCGGTCAGGGCCTTTATTGCCGAAAATATACTTTCAAAATTAAGTGTCCGTGAGGGAAGCAAGTATATTCATTGAACCCGGGCCGGGTGTGTTGAAAAGCACCTGAAACTTCAGCATAGACAGCGGGCAACTGGCCATTTTTCCAAAAAAGTGAGTAATCACTCACATTTTCATTGCTAACCCGGCCCATTAACACTATAATAAAAGTGAGTAATCACTCACTCGCACAATGGAGGTGTCCGGCTTTGAGTATTTCCATTAAAGTTGACAAGGTCAGCAAGAGTTTCGGAAAGAAGCAGGTATTAAAAGATATCAGTTTGGAAATTGAAGAAGGCAAGATTTACGGGTTTATCGGTCCGTCCGGGGCCGGGAAAACCACGTTGGTCAGGCTGATTGTCGGCATGGACCGCCCGGATTCCGGAACGATCACGGTGCTAAATAAACAGGTGCCGAGTATGGAGATTCTTCCGGAAATCGGCTATATGGCCCAGTCTGACGCTTTGTATAATGATTTAACCGGGGAGGAAAATCTGAAGTTTTTTGCCTCCTTATACAAGTTGAATAAAAAGCAGCAAAAAGAACGAATCGAATATGCGGCGAGTCTTGTTAATTTGAACAGTGATTTAAAAAGAAGAGTTTCCGTCTATTCCGGGGGAATGAAACGCCGCTTATCCCTGGCGATTGCATTAATTCAAGATCCGAAGATTCTCATTCTTGATGAACCGACTGTCGGCATCGATCCGGAATTGAGGGTGGGCGTCTGGCAGGAACTGAAGCGTTTAAGGGATGAGGCCGGGAAAACCATTTTGGTGACAACCCATGTCATGGATGAAGCGGAAAAATGTGATTATATCGGCATGGTCAGGGACGGCTCCCTTATCACGAAGGGCACGCCCAAGCAATTAAAGGAGTTTTATCAGGCGGGGAATCTTGATGAAGTCTTCTTTAAAGCAGGGAGGGAATTCCAATGAGAACGACAGCCATTATGACAAGAATTTTCCGGGAAATGTTTCGGGACAAACGCACTGTTGCTCTTCTCTTTGTTGCTCCGTTATTCATTCTTACATTGATGTATTTCTTTTTTAACGGGGAAGCAACGGATCCGAAATTGGGGGTTGTAAATGTTGACGAATCCCTCATTGAAATTTTGGAGGAACAGGATTTTCAAATAGAAGTGTATGAACAGGCAGACCGGGCAACGGTTGTTAGTGATAATTTGGATGGCATGCTTGAAATGAAGGACGGAACATACTCGCTCATTCTTCAAAACAGCGACCCCTCATCTGCCAAGACCCTTCGCCTCAAAGTGAATCAGGCCATTGCCGCCCAAATGCAAACCAAATTGGCCGGGCAATTGGGGATTAATTTGAATTTGACGGAAATTGATATCGATACTGATTATGTTTACGGCGACAGTGAATCAGGTTATTTTGAGATTTTAGGTCCTATTTTAATTGGATTTTTCGTATTCTTTTTCGTTTTCCTGATTGCGGGGATTAACTTGTTGAAGGAACGGACTTCCGGTACTTTGGAACGGATTATGACCACGCCTGTGCGCAGATGGGAATTTTTGACCGCTTATCTTGCGGGTTACGGAGTTTTTGCCGTCATTCAGACGCTTATTGTCGTAATCTACTCCGTCACAGTGCTGGATATTGTTCTTGAAGGAAGCATTTGGCACGTTATTCTTATTAATTTGCTCCTTGCTCTGGTTGCTTTAACCATCGGAACGCTTTTGTCGACGTTTGCGTCGTCGGAGTTTCAGATGGTGCAATTTATTCCTGTTGTCGTTATTCCGCAAATTCTTTTTGTCGGAATTATTCCGCTTGAATGGATGGCAGGCTGGCTGCAAGTGCTCGCCAAATTTATGCCTGTTCATTATGCGGCAAATGCGCTTAAAGAAGTCATGTATAAAGGGGAAGGCCTGAGTGCCATCAGCGGTGATCTTCTCGCATTGTCAATCTTTGCGGTTGTATTTATTATTCTTAATCTCCTCTCATTGAGAAGGTACCGGCGGGTGTAGAAAAGGATGTGATGTCATTGCCGACAAAAAATTTTTTGAAGGAAATCAGTTTGCAAACAGATCATTCGAAAAAACCGACAGAAAAACAGCAAAAAATTATCGAAGCAGCAATTAAAATGTTTGCCGAAAAAGGTTATGCCAATACATCGACAAGCGAAATTGCCAAAGAGGCCGGAGTGGCTGAAGGGACGATTTTCCGCCATTACCGGACAAAGGATCGTTTATTGCTTTCCATCCTTCTTCCGTTTATTAAAAAATCCTTCCCCAGTATAGCGGAGGGGGTTTTTAAGGAAATAAATCTGGATCAATTGACGTCCTTTGAGGCTTTCCTAAAGGCATTAATAACAAACCGGATTGAATTTATTAAGGCGCATAAAGAAATTTTCCGGATTCTTATAAAGGAGATTCTTTATAATGAAAAGCTTAAAAAGGAATTAGAGCCTTTTGTCATCAAGAATATTTTAAGCCGGATTTTGCCGATGATTGAACGTTTTAAAGAGCAGGGAGAACTCGTTGATTTGCCTGCGGAAACCATTATGAGAATTCTTTTTACCCATCTGTTCGGCTATTTTATTTCCCGTTTTCTCATTCTTCCTGACGATATTGTTCAAGATGAAGAAGCGGAAGTGGAAATTTTGGTCAATTTTATCATGGAAGGATTGAAAAAACGAAGCTGAGGGCAAGCGGTATGCGGCTCTCAGCAATCTGTGTGTAAGGCATGGAAGCATTATACGGCAAAACAGATAAAGCAGCCCCGGAATCATCTGCCTGTCCGGGATTAATTGTCATCCTCCGAGTGCGGGGGATGATTTTATTTTCCTAAAAAACTGAAAACGACTAAAACTTTGACGAATTCAACCGAAGACAATCTTTAGAAGGTATTTTACCTTCACAAAAACAAAAAAATATATTTTAAGGAGTGTGATGACGAGAATCGCTTTTCTTTCCTGCCGGAGAAAAAGAAAAATTGACTTAAAAGTCCGGCAGCTTTCTTATAATTGGGAGTTGCAATCAAGGGCGGGACTGGAAATTTTGTTGTATTTCAGGAATTTGTGAAGATATTTTTTTGCGGCCCAATGACGGGATGAGCAAAATATCCGTAAATTCCGATTTGCACCATGGACAAAATCAGAATGAGCAACTTTTTAGAGAATGACGGAAAAATACATCCGGAAAACTGTGAAAAAGATCACATTTTGAACGGCAGATTTTCGTTACTATGAAATTAACAGAACTATAGGAGGTGGCGTGTTGTGACAGTCAAGACACGTCCCGGGCATACTAGAGAGGCATCGATCGAAAACTTTTTGAGCAGGGTGGAAATCTTTAAGAATCTCCCGAAAGAGACAACCCGGATCATTAATAAGCGGATTCGGAAAATGTATTTTAAAAAAGGCGAAATAATTATGTCTGAATTTGAGAAGGGAGAAGGAGTCTTTTTTGTTCATTCCGGAACCGTGAAGCTCACAAAGCAGGATGATGATGGAAATGAGATGATCGTCTGCATTAAGAAAAAAGGAGATATTTTTGCCGAGGCCTGCCTGTTCAACAGTGATACCAATTATCCGGCCACAGGCGTAATGCTGCAGGATGGCGAGGTTTATTTTCTGCGGACGGAAGACCTCGAACAGGAATTAATGGCTTCACCGGAAATGGCTGTGCAAATGATTCGCTATATGAGCGGACAGCTTCGGGAAATGACTTCGATTATGAGAGACATTGCCCTTCTGGATGTTTATACAAAAACGCTCAAAACCATGGAGCGGCTTGCCGGCCAATTTGGTGAAACCCGTAAAAATAAGGTCTTCATTGAGCTTCCTCTGACAGTGCAGGAATTTGCCTCGCTCATCGGCACATCGCGTGAAAGCGTCAGCAGAGTATTTTCCAAACTGAAGAAGGATGGCTTAATTGATATAAAAAATAAAAAAATTATCATTCTTGATTGGTGCAAGTTCTGCCAGGAGCGGCTGAAGAATATTTAAGTTTTGTATATAAGAACTCCCTTTGACTTCAGGGAGTTTTTTGTTTGTCCGTTTTCTTCCTGCCTCTGCCTGTGCCGTTTATAATAAGGGCAGGAACAGTTGTGAGGTGGAGAAAATTGTTTATTTACACGAGTGCGGAAATCAAAGAAGCAGACAGTAAAGCGGAACGGATGGGCATGTCCTTATTTGCCCTGATGGAGAATGCCGGTAACGGACTTTTCCGGAAGACCCTTCCTTTATTTAAAAAAACGGACAATATCCTTATTGTGGCGGGAAGAGGCAATAATGGCGGGGATGGCGTTGTTCTGGCGCGCTACCTGAAAAATCACGGCTATCAGGCCGATTTGGTTTTTCCTCTCGGAGAGCCAAAAACTGAGACAGCTGCGGAGCATTATGCTTATTTCCAGGCCTGCGGGTATGAAGCGGCCCCGTTTTCAGAAGAAAAAAATTATGACTGGATTATTGACGGATTGCTGGGAGTGGGAAGCCGCCTTCCCCTTCGCGGTGATTTGGCCCGCATCACCGATTGGATTAACAGACAGCAGGCCCGCGTCATCGCGATTGATGTCCCCACCGGTGTGCCGTCTGATACAGGCACGGCGGATGAGCATGCGGTCAGGGCTGATTATACTTTTTCACTGCATGGCTTTAAACCGTCAGCCTTTCTTTTCCCGTCATCGGATTATTACGGTAAAATTGCCGCCATTGACATCGGGATCCCTCAAGAAGGCCGCTTTCGCATCTGGACAGAGGAAGACGTGCGGCGCACTTTTCCGAAAGCAACGGGCAATACCCATAAAGGCAGCTTTGGAACGGGGCTTCTAATTGCCGGCAGCGATGAAATGCCGGGCAGTGCCGCTTTAGCGGCAATCGGCGTGATGCGCTTCGGGGCGGGCAAACTGACAATTGCGACTTCCCGTCATGCATCAACGATTATCGGACCCCTTGTTCCGGAGGCCACGTTCACTTTTAACCTTGAAAATACGGATCTGGGCCAATTTTCCGCAATAGCGGTCGGACCGGGGCTTCCGCCGGACGGGGAATTGGAGGCTTTAATACAGAAAATTCTTGGCTTGCCTGTCCCGGTGATTCTTGATGCCGGTGCATTAAGCAAGCGGAATTATATGAGAAGGGAGAAACCGGTCATTATTACCCCTCACCCCGGCGAATTCAGCAGGCTGACGGGAAAAACGGTCCGGGAAATTCAGGCAAACCGTCTTGAACTGGCTTCCCAATATGCTGCAGAAAATAATCTCATCGTTGTTTTGAAAGGAAAATACACAGTCATTGCATTCCCCGATGGAACCGGCTTCGTCAACATGACCGGCAACCGCGCCCTTTCAAAGGGAGGAACGGGCGATACATTAACGGGCATGCTGCTTGCTGCGGCAGGAACCCACCGCAGGATAGAAGATGCCGTGGCCAATGCCGTATATCTCCATGGAGAATGCGCCGATGAATGGATTATCCGCAACGGGGAAGGAACGATGGTTGCCCATGATTTTGCCGGACTTCTTCCGGAAGTTTGCCGCCGGTATGAAACGGGTATGGTTTAGTGACGGGGCCGCTGACAAGCCGACGGAATCAGACTTTTTTATAAAAAGGTGCCGCCAAAAACAATCAGCACTTAACCGTGTTTTGCTTCCGGCTGCGATTCCGGCTGTCCGCAGAGAAGGACCGGAATCGCGACTCTGTGATCGCTTATAAAAGAAGGGTCCCATTAAAAGTATTCGGTTGGCGGTTTGCTATGTTTCCTATTTTGGCTGTAATTTTGACTGTCCACGGTCTGTGAAATCAGCATAAAAGCCCGCAGAGGATTGATTCTTCTGCGGGTTTTTTACGGGGTTTGCCAGTTTTTCACGGAAGGATTAGCCATCAAAGCGATAG
>JANWJP010000053.1 GCA_025451895.1 Robertmurraya sp. | reverse complement strand
AGTGGAAAAACAGCTGGCTGTCCTGCCCCGCAGGGAAATCGCAGCTAAATCAATTGAAAATTACGGAGCAATTTATGTTGCAAAAGATATGGACGAGGCAGTGGCGACGATTAACCAGCTTGCTCCGGAGCACTTGGAAATCATGGCGGAGAATGCAATGGAGCTGATTGGAAAAATTAAGCATGCCGGGGCGATTTTTATCGGCCGTTACAGTTCTGAGCCGGTTGGAGATTATTTTGCAGGAACGAACCATGTTCTTCCGACAAACGGCACTGCCCGGTTCTCCGGACCGTTAAGTGTGGATGATTTTCAAAAGAAATCAAGCATTATCGTGTACAGTGAACGGGCCTTAAAAGAAAACGGCGAAAAAATCGCTGCTTTCGCAAGGCTGGAGGGCTTGGATGCCCATGCCCGCGCGATTGAAGAACGCTTAAAATAAATTCAATCGAACCGGGGTGGAACTGTGGAAAAAGACTATTTCTACGGAACAGGCAAAGGCATGGCAGGATGGCAATTTTTTCGCCGGTTGTCTGCCCGGCCTTTCCGGCTGACTAATTTGGTGTTGTCGATAAAAGGATTTGGACGGTATGGCCGTCCGCCCCCAAATAAATGGAGGTAATGGAAATGAGCAGAACGGCAAAAATTGCCCGCAAGACGGGTGAAACGAATATTAAATTGGCATTGAATATTGATGGGGAAGGAAAGTCAGATTTAGTAACAGGGGTTCCTTTTATGACCCATATGCTTGATCTTTTCACGAAGCATGGAAAATTTGATTTAACTGTACATGCGGATGGAGATACGGATGTGGATGATCATCATACAACGGAGGATATTGCGATTTGTCTCGGCCAGGCATTAAAGGAAGCGCTTGGGGATAAAAAAGGCATCCGCCGTTACGGAAATGCTTTTGTGCCCATGGATGAGACGCTGGCCCAGGTGGTTGTGGACTTGAGCAACAGGCCCCATCTTGAACTCAGAGCTGAATTCCCGAGCCAAAAGGTGGGCACTTTTGATACGGAGCTTGTGGAGGAGTTTTTATGGAAACTGGCTCTTGAAGCAAGAATGAACTTGCATGTGATTGTTCATTATGGAAGAAATACGCATCATATTATTGAAGCGATTTTTAAAGCGTTGGGCCGGGCCCTTGATGAAGCGACCCTCATTGACCCGAGGGTAAAAGGAGTGCCGTCAACAAAAGGCGTGCTTTAATGATTGAGTGGAGAAGCAATGGCCGGAAAAGTGCGATGCGGAGCGCAAATGCCCGTTTTTGGCGGCGGGGGTTCCGCAGAAATTCATCCGGTTGCTTCGGTGGAACTGCCGGCTGAACGGAACTGTTAAAAACAGCGGAGAGGAAAAGCCGTTCCGTCGAAAAATTTTCCGCACAGGACAAAGAAAGGGGAACAGTTATGAGCTTTACACTTTATCCCGCCATTGATATGCGGGGAGGAAAATGTGTCCGGCTCCTGCAGGGGGATTACGGAAAGGAAACGGTTTACGGGGATTCCCCGTTCGACATGGCGAAAACCTTTGCTGAAGCAGGGGCTTCATGGATACATATGGTTGACTTGGATGGAGCCAAGGATGGCCAGCGTGTCAATGATCATTATGTCATTGAGGCGGCCCAAAAATTGGACGTAAAAATTCAAATCGGCGGGGGCATCCGGACGGAGGCGGATATTGTTCATTATCTCGAAAACGGCATCTCCAGGGTCATCCTTGGAAGTGTTGCTGTCTCTAATCCTGATTTTTCTTTCGGGATGATTAAAAAATACGGCCGGCAAATTGCCATCGGTCTTGATGCGAAAAACGGCTTTGTTGCCACTCACGGATGGCTCAACACGTCTGAAGTAAAGGCCGTTGAGCTTGGAAAAAGATTTGCTGAGGCCGGAGCGGAGACGTTTATTTTCACAGATATTTCCACGGATGGAATGCTCTCAGGACCGAACGTGGAAGCTGTGAAGCAAATGGCTGAGGTGACCGGAAAGGAAGTCATTGCTTCCGGCGGTGTCAGCAGTATTGATGATTTGCTTGCTCTGAAGGCCCTTGAGGAAAAAGGAGTCAAAGGAGCGATTGTCGGCAAAGCTATTTATGAAGGAAGATTCACTGTAAAAGAAGCCTTGGAAAAAGTGGGGAAAATAGGATGACAATAAAAAGAATTATACCATGTCTTGATGTGAAAAATGGCCGTGTTGTTAAGGGTGTGCAATTTGTTCAACTGCGCGATGCGGGAGATCCGGTGGAACTGGCCCGTTTTTACAATGAACAGGGTGCCGATGAGCTTGTTTTTCTTGATATTTCCGCATCCAATGAAGGCAGAAAAACGATGATTGATGTTGTGAAAAAGGTTGCTGACGCCATTTCGATTCCTTTTACCGTCGGCGGGGGAATCAATTCGGTTGAAGATATGAAAAACATTCTTGATGCCGGTGCTGATAAGGTGTCTTTAAATACGGCAGCGGTAAAAAACCCGGATTTGATCAAGGAAGGTGCCGGGGCTTTCGGTTCCAAATCGATTGTGATTGCCATTGATGCCAAATTTGATGAGGAAATGGGCACCTGGAGGGTTTATACGAACGGCGGAGAAAAAGCGGCAGATAAGGACGTCCTCACATGGGCGCGGGAGGCTGTTGAACTTGGCGCCGGGGAAATTTTACTGACGAGCATGGACCGTGACGGGGAAAAGAACGGCTATGATATAGAAATGACAAAAGCGGTAAGCGAAGCTGTTTCCGTTCCTGTGATTGCTTCCGGCGGTGCGGGAAAACTCGAGCATTTTAAGGAAGCCTTTGTGGAAGGAAAGGCAGACGCTGCATTGGCAGCCTCCGTTTTTCACTATAAAGAAACGTCCGTTGCCGAAGTAAAAGCTTACTTAAAGAAAAACGGGGTGAATGTACGGTGAATCCGGATGAGCTGAAGTTTGATGAAAAAGGCTTGATTCCCGCCATCGTACAGGATGCGGCAACGAAAGAAGTGCTGACCCTTGCGTATATGAACAGGGAGTCGCTGGAGAAATCCATTGAAAGCGGGGAAACATGGTTTTACAGCCGTTCCCGCCAGGAGCTGTGGCATAAAGGGGAAACAAGCGGCAATACGCAGAAAATTGTGGCCATGAAATATGACTGTGACCGGGATGCGATCGTTGTCCTCGTGGAACCGGCCGGCCCTGCCTGCCATTTGGGAACGGCCAGCTGTTTTACGGAAACATTTTACGGTACGGATACTCCGGCCGGTGACCGCAGCGATCTAGAGGATTACAGGATTTTACAATCACTGCAGCAAATCATTGCGCAACGTGAAAAAGAAATGCCCGAGGGGGCGTACACCACTTATTTATTCACTGAGGGTGTCGATAAGATTCTTAAAAAAGTGGGCGAGGAATCTGCTGAGGTGATTATTGCCGCGAAAAACCGCGATGCAGAAGAGTTGAAGTGGGAGGCGGCTGACCTCATTTATCATCTCCTTGTGTTATTGCAGGAGCAGAAACTTCCATTCAAGGAAGTGCTGAATGTGCTGATGGACCGTCATCAAAGCCATAAGGACAAGAAATAGTGATGATTGCCGGTTGAAGGCAGTAAAGCAGACCCGGAAGAGACGGGCGACACAATTGTGTCCGTCTTTTCCGGGTCATTTTGAGTTATTGGCAGGTTTTTAATAAAATAGATGTGTTTGAAAACCTGTGTTGTACTGCCCGGCTAAGTCCTTTCCATAAAAGGATTTTTGGCAGACGGATGTTTTGTGTTTTTATCTTCTTTATATTTTTTGGAATAAGGACCAAGTTGTCTTAATTTATGCTATACTACTCTAGGTAATTAATTTTTATGGAGGATTTCATGGGTAATAACTCTAATGTAAGGAAAAAAACAGGGACGATTGTGCCTTTTACATTATCAGGTGAATATTATTTTTCAAAGGGATTAAAATCGTATCAAAAAAGGGATTACGGAAAAGCGAAAAAATATTTGGAACGGGCCCGGATGCTTGAGCCCGATGAACCGTTGATTCCGTTCCAGCTGGCGATTGTATATACGGAGAACGGCGAGTTTTCCGAGTCAAATAAAATTTTTCACGAACTCTTGGAGAAATCCCGGGGGAAAATGACAGAGTGTCACTATTTCCTTGCGAATAACTATGCGTATTTGGGGCTTTTTAAAGAAGCTTATCAGCATGCGGTGGCATACTTAGAACTGGATGAGGATCGGGTATTCGCCGAGGATACGGAGGATCTCCTTGATTTGCTCCGTCTTGAGGATGAAGAGCTTGAGGAAGATTTCTATGTTCAGGATGAGTTGATTTCCAAGCATGAGAAAGCAAGGGAACTTTTGCAGGCCGGCCGTTTTGAAGAAGTGATCGATATGCTTCAGGCACTTATCGAGGATTTTCCTGAGTATTGGTCCGCCTATAATAATATGGCATTGGCTTATTTTTATCTGGGAGAAAGCGAAACAGCCGATAATATTTTGAATGAAGTTCTTGAAAAGAACCCGGGCAATCTTCATGCTTTGTGCAATAAACTCGTTTTTGCCTATTACAGACAGGATCTTCCCGCGCTCCGTTTTTATAAAAATCTTTTGGTTAAAGTTAAGCCTATGATGGCTGAGCAGCAGTATAAACTCGGGGCAACCCTGGCTCTGGCGGGGGAATATGAAGCAGCTTACCGCCTGCTCAAAAGGCTTTATAAATACGGATTTGACGGGGAAGGAGCGTTTTTTTACTGGCTGGCTTATTCTGCCTATTACAGCGGCAGAGAATACGAAGCCAAGAAACATTGGCAAAAAGTGCTTCAATATGAACCGGAAAAAGCCGGTCTTGAACCGTGGATTCAGGGAGATTCTTCCGCAAACGGAGAAGATGGGGAATTCTTTGATGCGAGCGAAAAAATTCACAGCAAGTATGTTGAAGTCCGGCTGTTCGGGCTGTTTTTGGCATCCATGTCCGAGAAAAAAGCGGAAATTCTGGCCGGGTATGAAGGAGCCGGCGAGTTGGAAAAACAATATATTCAACTGCTGAACGGGCAATCGGGCGAAGTTGATTCTGTGATCAGGGGAGCGCATGAAGCGGCGCAATATTTGCATGAATTTCACCGTCCGGTCAGCATGAAGGAAGCCGGAGTCTTTTTATTCTGGTTTTCTATCGTCTCCGAAATGGCCGGGGATTCCGTTTCCGTGAAAAACGGCAAGGCCTGTGCGGCAGCAGTGGAATATGTGTGGCGGAAGCTCCGCAATGAAAAAGTCACGCAAAGTTATATTGCGAAACAATACAGTCTTTCATTGTCAACTTTGAGAAAGTATGTGAAAATCATCAACAATTACCTCCAGTGAGCATAAATTTGGACTATACGGCAAATCTTTTATAGGATATGAATTATCAGGAAATATTATTTAGAGATGCCTATAGAACAAAGGGATGCTTTTAAAAGGAGTGGGTGTTCGTGACAGAAGAAAAGATTTATGACGTAATTATAGTGGGAGCGGGACCGGCCGGAATGACTGCAGCAGTCTACACATCCCGTGCGGATCTGTCCACGCTGATGATTGAACGGGGAGTTCCCGGGGGACAAATGGCCAATACGGAAGAAGTGGAAAACTATCCGGGCTATGACAGTATTCTTGGACCGGAACTGGCCAACAAAATGTTTGAGCATGCGAGAAAGTTCGGTGCCGAATATGCTTTTGGCGATATTTCCAAAATTATTGACGGTGAAGAATATAAGACCGTTGTCGCCGGAAATAAAGAATACAAAGCACGGGCAGTTATCATTGCTACAGGGGCTGAGTATAAAAAACTCGGAATTCCGGGTGAACAAGAACTGACAGGCCGCGGTGTATCCTACTGCGCCGTTTGTGACGGGGCATTTTTCCGCGACAAAGAGCTTGTTGTAATCGGTGGGGGAGATTCCGCTGTTGAAGAGGCTGTGTACTTAACACGCTTTGCCAGCAAGGTAACGATTGTTCACCGCCGCGATCAATTGCGCGCTCAAAAGATTCTTCAGCAAAGAGCTTTTGAAAATGAGAAAATTGATTTCATTTGGAAGCATGTGCCGGTTAGAATTGTTGAAAAGGACGGCAAAGTGGGCTCAATCATCCTTGCCCACAGAGAAACCGGCGAGGAAATGGAATATAAAACAGACGGTGTCTTTGTATACATCGGAATGGTTCCACTTTCACAACCGGTTGCCGAGCTTGGCATTACAAATGAAGACGGATATATTGTAACAAATGAAAATATGGAAACGAAAATCCCGGGCATTTTTGCCGCAGGAGATATTCGTGCAAAATCACTTCGGCAAATTGTCACTGCAACCGGTGACGGAAGCATTGCCGCTCAAAGTGCCCAACACTATGTGGAGGAATTGAAGGAAAGGCTAAAAACAAAAGCGTAATGAAAAAACCGTACACAATTTGTGTGCGGTTTTTTCATGTGCGTTTTTTAGGCGTCAGGTCATATGCGGATTCTTTCGGGATGTTTGTCCCATGACCGGAACAGGAATTTAGTTGAATCTTTGAGGGCCATGAGGCATCGCTAATATTGGAATACTCAGGCTGTTTCTGTATTTTCCGGGCTTTAGGGACACGTTTTAACCGCTGTATATAATCAGAAAAAAGGAGGATGGATGACGGGTCCGACAATAAGAATGATTTCCTTTTCAGGATAAAATTACAAAGTTAATCCGCTTTTAATTATCCTGTAACAATGCTGAAACATAAGTTTTGTATGATAAGAGGGAAATTGACCCCCTTTTTTTTAAAAATATAATCCTTTGAAAATGCACAGGCAGTCCTGTGCTCTCTTTTTTGCCGGGCATGATACTGCGGAGCGGTATGACGGATGAACGGGGGAGCGTGTTGGAATTTTAGCATGGGAGCAATTCTTTGAACCGGTGCTTGATTTGGTGAAATCAATTGTACTTTGGGCTTTAATTTTCCGTTCTGGTGCTGTTTTTGGATTTTGGCTTTTATTTCGGGAACGAGTTAACGGAACAGGTTCCCATACTGAAGAAACTAAGTATACTTCGGGTTCTGCTTTGTCGAAGTGAGTCCCGTATTAGAAAAATGTCTTGAATTTGGGCTTTAGTTTTGTGAAGCAGATCCCGTTTTGATGAGGCAGTTTGTACTTTGGCACAATTTTGCTGAAGCAGCTCCTGTTTTTGAAAAATGTCATGAATATGGTCTTAAGTTTTCTGAAGTAATACTCGTTTAATGAAGAAAGTGGTTACTACTTTTCCAAACTGAATCCCTTTTTTGAAAATTGCATAGAATATGTTCTCCGGTTTGTTGAAGTGGATCCCGTCTAGAACGAAGCAAGTTGTTTTTCAGATCCTGCTTGCACAATCCGGCTCCCGGTTTTAAATTTGCTGACCATCCTGGGTTTCTCCCGGCTCCGTTATCACCTGGATTCTCTTATCACCCCCGGCGGGGCCTGTAACTCAGAGAAAAACTTTGCAGGACAGCGCAGGCACAGGCACCTTATCCACCAGGTGATCTCCGCTGTTTGGAAATCACAGGGGAAATGGGTAAAATTTCAATTCATTGTGGCCTGTTCACAAAAATAGTATAATAATTTCAGTAATTGATATGGTTGATGGATGTACGCCTCTTGTGTTGCGTCGGTTTCACTCTGGCCGAACAACGGCTGACTAAGAGACGTAGATCTGATTAATGGGGTGGAATCATGCAAAGAGTGACAAATTGTGTGTTGGTGAAGGACAATAAGGTCCTTCTGTTGCAGAAGCCGCGCCGTGGATGGTGGGTGGCACCGGGTGGAAAAATGGAGCCCGGAGAATCGGTCAGGGACTCTTGCATCCGTGAGTTTCGTGAGGAAACAGGCATTTATTTGAAGAATCCCGCTATAAAAGGGATTTTTACTTTTATTATGAAGGATGGGGACCGGGTTCTCTCTGAATGGATGATGTTTACGTTTTTTGCCAAAGATGCAGACGGGAGCACCCTGGACGAATCTGAAGAAGGAAAACTTGCCTGGCATGAATTTGATGATTTGAAAAAATTGCCTATGGCCGAAGGGGATCGTCATATTTTGGATTATATGATCCATGGCCATGGCATTATTTATGGAACCTTTACGTATACGCCTGATTTCAAGCTTATTCAATATCGGCTGGATCCCAGCTGACATACATATGATATGGGCGGAAACAGGGAAAAAGCACCGGTAAATTCAGGAATACGAACAAAAGTCATTGCGGAGAAATTGATTTTCGTTAAAATAAAGGTTTGTAAGAAAAAGGAGAAAATATGCAGTGGTCAACTGCAGTTGGAGGGGTAAAAATGAATAATAATTCAGAAAATGAAACACAGCTCGTCATCATAACCGGCATGTCAGGTGCAGGGAAAACTGTTGCCATGCGCAGTTTTGAGGACTTGGGCTTCTATTGTGTTGATAACTTACCCCCGACTCTTTTGCCGACATTTCTTGAACTAATTAAGGATTCAGGACATAAACTGAATAAAGTAGCGATTGTAATGGATTTGCGCGGCAGGGAATTTTTTGATCATCTCTTTAAGGCTCTGGATGAATTGAATGAACTCTCATGGGTAAGTCCGCAAATATTATTTCTGGATGCAGATGATGCGGTTCTTGTGCAGAGATATAAGGAAACAAGACGATCCCACCCGCTGGCTCCGTCCGATCGCCCCTTGGAAGGCATAAGTCTGGAACGGAAGCTTTTGGAGGAATTAAAAGGGAGAGCACAAATTATTTATGATACATCCGCTTTGAATCCCAAAGCTTTGCGGGAAAGAATTATTGCGGAGTTTTCCGTGAACAGGAAGTCTTCTTTTACAGTGAATATTCTTTCCTTTGGTTTTAAACACGGAATACCGATCGATGCTGATTTAGTGTTTGATGTACGATTTTTGCCGAACCCCCACTATGTTGACAGCATGAGGCCAAAGACAGGCCTGGATGAGGAAGTTTATACCTATGTATTAAAATGGAGCGAAACCCAAAAGTTTTTGGAAAAGGTTCTTGACTTATTAACCTTTATGCTTCCCCATTATAAAAGGGAAGGGAAGTCCCAATTGGTCATCGGGATCGGCTGCACCGGCGGACAGCACCGTTCGGTTGCACTTGCGGAATATATCGGGCGCTTTTTCGAGGTTGATTATCATACCCGCATCACGCACCGTGATATTAAAAAGAGAAAGGAAAAATGAGTATGAGTGCGAAACAGCCAAAAGTTGTCATTATCGGCGGCGGTACAGGTTTGCCTGTGCTGTTAAGAGGTCTTAAAAAATATCCGATCGATTTAACAGCAATTGTTACTGTTGCTGATGATGGAGGAAGCTCGGGCAGATTGCGGAAAGAACTGGATATTCCTCCCCCCGGGGATATCCGCAATGCACTTGCCGCCCTTTCAGAAGTAGAGCCGCTTGTTATTGAGTTATTCCAGCATCGTTTTAAATCGTCAAAAGAATTATCCGGTCATTCCCTCGGGAATCTGATTTTGGCCGGAATGACATCGATTACCGGTGATTTTTTCAGTGCCATCCAGGAATTGAGCAAGGTTCTTAATGTCCATGGAAAAGTGCTGCCGGCAGCGCGGGACAGTGTCGTTCTTCATGCGGAGATGGAGGACGGAACAATTGTTTCGGGAGAATCCAAGATTCCTTATTCGGGAAAAAGGATTAAAAGAGTATTTTTAACGCCTGAAACGGCCCAGCCGCTTCCGGAAACTATCCAGGAAATCCAAATGGCTGATATGATCATTCTCGGTCCCGGAAGCCTTTATACCAGCATTCTTCCAAACTTGCTTGTTCCTAAATTAGGAAATGAAATTTGCCGCTCAAAGGCAAGGAAGGTCTATGTCTGCAATTTGATGACCCAGGCCGGGGAAACGTTGAATTACACTGCGAGCGACCACGTCCAGGCTCTTTATGATCATTTGAATTGCGCCTTTATTGATACAATTATTGTTAATAATAAATCCGTTCCTGAACATGTGTTGAGCAAATACAGCGAAGAATTGGCGCAGCCTGTATGTTATGATTGTAATAAGCTTTATGAAATGGGGCTCGAAATTGTCTACGGGGAAATTTTGACCTTTGAAGACGGGGTCATCCGGCACGATCATGTGGAAATCTCAAAAATTTTATACTCTATATTAATGGAAACGGTTTCCAGGCAATGGAGGCATCGTTTTGGAGTTTAACAAGTTTTACGTGTATGATTAAGAGGGAGGTGTAAGGAATGTCGTTCGCATCGCAAACAAAAAAGGAATTGACAACGATTGAAGCTAAGGAATGCTGCAGAAGGGCAGAGTTATCAGCTCTGATTCGAATGAACGGTTCCTTATCCTTTTCAAACCGTAAACTTGTTGTGGATGTGCAAACGGAGAATGCCGCAATTGCCAGGAGAATTTATACCCTTTTAAAAAGAGATCATGATGTCCAGGTGGAAATTCTGGTCCGGAAAAAAATGCGCCTGAAAAAAAATAATGTCTATATTGTGCGCCTGATTCACCGGGCCAAAGAAGTTCTTGAAGATTTAAAAATCCTTGAAGAAGGCTTTGTTTTTGTTCATAAAATTTCCGAACAACTGGTGGAAAAGCAGTGCTGTAAACGTTCTTATTTGCGGGGTGCATTTATGGCCGGGGGTTCCGTGAATAATCCGGAAACCTCCTCTTATCATTTGGAAATATTTTCCCTTTATAAAGAACACAATGATGCACTTTGTGAACTAATGAATAAGTTCGGATTAAACAGCAAAACTTTGGAGAGAAAAAAAGGTTTTATTACGTATATTAAAGAAGCGGAAAAAATTACGGACTTTTTGAATATTGTCGGCGCCCATGTAGCTCTGATGAAATTTGAAGATATTCGAATTGTGAGAGATATGAGAAATTCCGTCAACAGGCTTGTCAATTGCGAGACGGCCAATTTAAATAAGACAATTAGCGCATCGATGCGTCAAGTGGAGAATATCCTCTACATAAGCAATACGGTAGGTCTTGATGTCCTTCCGGAAAAATTAAGGGAAATCGCGGATTTAAGATTGGCACATCCCGATGTTACTTTAAAAGAATTAGGGGAACTCGTTTCGGGTGAAAGAATAAGTAAATCGGGCATCAACCACCGTCTGCGCAAAATTGATGAAATCGCCGACAGACTAAGAGCAGGACAACCGATTCAATACAAGAAGTGAGACAACATTATGGGAGGAAGAAACATATGGTGGAAAAACAAGTTGAAGTAAAGCTGAAAACCGGACTGCAAGCCCGTCCGGCTGCATTATTTGTGCAAATGGCCACCCGCTTTTCATCGGAAATTTTTATTGAAAAGGATGGCAAAAGAGTGAATGCGAAAAGTATCATGGGATTGATGACACTTGCAGTTGGTTCCGGTTCGGTAATCACTTTAATTGCTGACGGCCATGATGAAGAAGATGCCATTCAGGTTCTGTCAGATTACATTGAAGGGAAGGAAGTTTAAAGCAGTCTTCCGGCTGTCTTTTCCGTGAATTGGGCAACACACCCTGCAGCACTGACAGTTTCATTTGTTTAAAAAGAAAAAAACGTAAGCGTTTTCTTGTGTTGCCGCTTCGTAAAACTAAAGAAAACACCCCTGATTTTGTATGCAGGAGGTGCTTTGAAACAGTAATTCCGGAGCATCGCTGCGACGGGAAAACAGTGATAAACCGATGCCGGTTAATCAGATGTTTGTGTTCGTGTAATTGGGATGATGAGCGGGCTTGTTGCCCGTATGAAAAGAAGGTAAAAGAATGAATAAGATTAAGTAAAAAAGGGTGCCCTGTAAAAAGGACACCCTTTATTGATTTTCCGGTATTATTCGCTGCAGTTCAACCGTCAGAAAAGTTGCTGTTTATTTATTCACATCATTTCGCGTGATGATATGGTCGATTAATCCGTATTCTTTAGCTCTTTCTGCCGTCATAAAGTTATCACGGTCCGTGTCTTTAGCAATGACTTCAATTGGTTGTCCGGTCCGCTCTGCTAAGATTCTATTGAGTTTGTCACGAAGGAACAGAATACGTTTCGCGGCAATTTCGATTTCTGTTGCCTGTCCTTGCGCTCCTCCAAGCGGTTGGTGAATCATAACCTCGGCATTCGGAAGAGCATAACGCTTGCCTTTGGTTCCTGCTGCGAGAAGGAATGCTCCCATGGAAGCGGCCATACCGATACAAATGGTTTGTACGTCCGGTTTAATAAATTGCATTGTATCATAGATAGCCATTCCTGCAGTGATGCTTCCGCCCGGGCTGTTAATATAGATGGAGATATCTTTTTCAGGATTTTCAGCCTCTAAAAACAGCAGCTGAGCAACAATGGAGTTGGCTACAGTATCATCAATGGGGCTGCCAAGCATAATAATCCGGTCTTTCAGCAAACGTGAATAAATGTCATATGCACGTTCTCCACGGCTTGTTTGTTCAATTACAGTAGGAATTAAATGCATGTTTCTTCCTCCTTTAATTAAGAGTGGATCCTAGATATTTCTGTAAAAATAATTGTGTCTATCCTATGTAAGTTAATGATACACTGATAGTCAAGAAAGGTCAAACAAATGAATTTGATTTTCGGGTGATTTTTGGACGCTTCAATAAAAAAACCGTGGCTCCGCAAAACTTTTCCCTCGAAAGAGAGCTTTACTTTTTAATCATATCCATTTTACCGTTTATTAAACATGAGATCGGCCGGGGAACTGTTTGCTCCGGAAGGAAGACAGTTGCCAGCCCGGCTGTTCTTTTTATAGAGAGATTTTGTAGTTATGGCTGCTTTTCATCATCATGCTGCATTGTTTTGAAAAGCGCATTCCGGCAAACAAAGCATTAAGCATTATTTGTGTATTTTTGACAGTCTGCATGCCTAGTGGTTCCTTGCCTTTTTAACGCGGGAAAAGACAGACCATATTAAGACAATGGCAAACTATCGCAGAAAAATAGTATAATAATTTTGAAGAGAGATAATGTTGTTACAAACACTATTATTTATAATTTCAATCCCTTTGGCGGTGAAATTACGGGATAATTTTTCAGGAAAACCAGTAAACACCCAGAATCAGCTTTATAGTAAAGAAAAGGGTGAGGTCATGGATAAGTATGAGGGTTTTAAGAGTCAGATTCCAGAGGATGTTATGCGGAATGTTGAAGCTCTGATAAGTAAAAATGTGGCTTTGTTTAAACCAGACAGGTTTATTCCTGACAGGCTCATGTATTCGGTGGATTTTCATATTATCATTCCATCCTCGCCCCCGCCGGATAGCTATATAAATGGAAAACTGCAAACATTTGATTCTAAAAAGATTATTACTTTTAATCCGGGAGATTCGATCCTTTGCACCGGGGAAGGCAAGAGAAAGCAATACCTTTCTTTGCTGATAAAGCCGGAACTGATGAATAGAATCGTCGAGGAAATGGGGCTTTCCGGTACTTTTAGATTTTTGAATACGAGTAACCCTTTTTCAAGAGAATTAGTCCAGGCGATTCACAGCTTTGAAAAGGAGTCTGCCAGGCCAGACAGCTTTCAACTGATGTTGGATTGTTTATCGGTGCAAATTGTCACCTTGCTGGTGAGGGAGTTTAAGTCAAATTTAAAAGAATTTCCCGAGCAATCTCCTGATATGGATGTCCGGCTTGCAGTGGCCCTCGAGTATATCCATGCCTATTACAATACAAATATCACGATTGAAGATATATGCAATGAGGTGCATGTTTCTCCATTCTATTTTATCCGGACTTTTAAGAAAAAGATGGGCGTTACTCCTTATCAATATTTGCTTAAACTTCGGATACAAAAGGCAAAAGAACTTTTGAAATTGGGGCAGTATTCCGTATCAGAGACAGCAGCCTTATGCGGGTTTGTTAACTTATCTCACTTTTCAAGTTTTTTTAAAGAAATGACAGGATGTTCACCTCTTGAATACAGGAAGCATTATCTGCATTAGACGGCAATTTTATATAAATTTGATGAGCAATTATTCCAAAAGAATAATTGCTTTTTTCATTATACTGAGAATAGAAAGGTACTATTTCAGCAGTCCGGAACCAGTTGAAATCTCCAAGAACAGATCATCATTTATATTAAACCTGGATGTGAAATACAGGACCGGCAGACCTCAAAAAGGGAAGGTGATTTGTCTCAATCACGTGGAAAACGATCATTGTATTGCATTACATTTTAAAAGCGTGAAAAAGGAGGTGGAGGAATATGGGGAAAACAAGAGAATCGTCCCTGATTTTCATCCTTATTGGTTTATTGGTTGTTTGCGGGTTGTTGGTGTGGTTTTTTGCGAAGAAGGGTGATGATTCGCCTGCTGATTCTTCTGTTACAGAAGTCAGCAGTGAGATTGTTTCAGTTAAGGATAGTTCTGTGGAACTGAAGGATGGCGAGTTTTCAATCACGGACGATTTAAAGACTTGGTTGAACCCGTCCAATTTGCCTGTTCTCGAAGGTGCTGTTTTAAAGGCAAAAGTGAAGGATGTAACAATTGAAAAGATCATTTCTCTTGAAATCACAGCAGACGGGCAGTCGCTGAAAGAACGTCTTGTTTTGGACGGCGACGGGGGAAATTTTGAAGGGAAGCTTGTTGTCAAAGGAGACTATCTAACTGTTAAGGAGATGACCATTCAGGGCGATTTGGAGATTGGCAGCGGCGTAAATAACAGTTTTTATCTCGACAGCACAACGGTTCGGGGTGATACGGTTATTTCGGAAGTTTCTGATCCGGAAGATCCAACCGCCGTATTTACAGACTCTGATCTTCAATCAGTCACAATCGCAAGAGATGGAGCCATATTGGAGTTTAAAGGCTCAACCAGAGCGACAGAAATAATTTTTGCTGCGAACGCCACTTTGAAAACAGCTCTTGAAGAGGCTGTTCCATCTGTGAATATTCTCGGGGGAGTCTCGGAGGTTCAAATCTATTGTCATGTTGACGATATGCTGATTGATACTACCGCTGAAGAGCTTACAGTCAATGGTGAAGGAAACATATCAGCCGTAACGATTGAATCAGACGGGATTGTCCGGTTTAACATGGTTGGGAATATCGAAAGAATGGAAATCACATCCCCTGAAGCAAGAATTATTTTAGGGAAAAATACGACAATTGACGAATTAATTTTGCCGGAAGGTCTGGCAGTCGGTGAGGTTGTTCTCAACTATGATGATGTGAAAGGGAATATTAAAAACCCTGCCGGTACAGAGCAAGAACCGGCCGGGGCAGTTCATGCAAGCCAGCCATCTATTATAAAAAATCCTTCCAGTCAGACAGTTGCATACGGCAGCAACTTTTCAATAAGTGTTGATGCCAAAGTAAATGAAGGAACATTGAGTTATCAATGGCAGATTAGCAAGGACGGCGGCAAGACCTGGACGAATATTCCCGGTGCAACCGGCAAATCGTACACAAATATCGGGGTCGAAAACGGATCAAGTTACCGCTGTATCGTGACAAACACCAACAAGGATGCAACCGGTAACAAAACTGCATCTGTGACAAGCGTTGCTGCTCACATCATTGTAAAAAATGCAGTTTCTGAGATGGAAGTTATTTCTCAGCCGGCTAAATTAAGATACTTTGCCGGGGAGAAATTAGACTTATCAGGACTTTCCGTGAAATTGACCTATTGGAACGGTGAAACTGAGGTTGTTGGATTTTCGAAGTTTGCCGGCAAAGGACTTTCTGTGAAGCCGGAAAATGGCAGTATCTTAAGTAAAAATGATATTGGACCTGTTGTTATTAGTGAAAGAAGCGGACAAAAAGCTTATTCAAATTCTTTGATCGTTGATGAAATTGTATTGGAAAGCATAGTCATAAAAACGCTGCCGCACAAAACTATTTATAAAGTTGGTGAGCGTTTGGATTTGACGGGCCTCGTTGTTGAGGGAATTTACAATAATGGAAAAAGCCAAAGAATTCTTATATCAGCTGATGATGTCTTCGGTTTCGATAGTTCGAAGCCAAGCGATAAGCAGGTTATACATGTAGGACCTGTATTTGGGAAAATCGCCACCTTTGAAATCAAAATCGGGAAAGCGGATGGACCGGGTCTTGAAGGCGTAGTCACAGCAAATGATCAGGATAATACACTGACCGGTCTGACAGATGCGATGGAGTTTTCAACGGATGGCGGTAAGACTTGGACAAGATACTCCGGGGAATCGGGTAATCTTCCGGACTTAACCGGAAATATTATCTTGCTGGTGCGTGTGGCAGAAACGGACACTCATGCAGCCGGACCAATACAAAGCTTTACTTTTACGGAAGCCATTCTTGTAAAAGAAATCATTGTAACAAGCACTGGTGATAAAGACAGGGTATTATTCGGAAACACACTAAAAATGAAGGCTGAAGTAAAACCTGCTCATGCAACAAATAAGGAGATTATCTGGAGTGTGGAAAATGGAACCGGTGCTGCAACGATTAATGCAGACGGACTATTAACAGCAACAAAGGTTGGAACTGTAACGGTTAAGGCAACTGCACGAGACGGTTCTAAAGTCGTGGGAACGAAGGAAATTTTGATCCTTCCGATAACTGTAGATATCGCGGCCATAGAGGGAGTTTTAGTGCCAGTGACCGGAGAAATCCCTGTGTCAAAAATAAAGGAGACGGATCAATTTACAGGAACTGTCACTTGGTCTCCGGCAGATTCGCCGTTTGCACCTGAGAAAATATACACTGCCACGATCACACTTACAGCTAAAGAGGGCTACACTTTGTCCGGTGTCTCTGAAAACCTTTTTACAGTTGAGGGAGCCACTACGGTAACAAATGAAGCTGACTCAGGGGTTATCACCGTTGTTTTCCCGGCAACAAGTATAATGAACGAGTTTGCCGGGGGAAAAGGAACAGCAGATGACCCGTGGCAGATTGCAAAACCATATCAGTTGGATAATCTTCGCAACTACCTTGGTGAGGAACATAAGGATAAGCATTTCATATTGGTGGACAACATTGATTTAAGCGGCTATGCGTCTGTTCAAGATGAAGAAGGCCAAGGTTGGGTTCCGATTGGTGATAAGTGGATAGACAAATTTATGGGGACATTGAATGGAAATGGTTTTACCATTAGTAACCTCTATATCAATCGGCCGGAAAAAGATTATGTAGGTTTGTTCGGTTATTGTTTCAATGCGTTCATCTATGATGTGCATTTGGTGAATGTAGATGTTACCGGTTACTGGTATGTAGGCGGTCTTGCAGGGACTGTAACATCCAGTGATATTGCCAGTGTAAAAATGTTCGGCACCGTGAAGGGAACCGGCTCTTTTGTAGGTGGTTTGGCAGGATGGATAGAAGGCTCAGGCAGCACTGTTACTGATGTTCAGTCTGACTGTGATGTATCCGGCGATGACAACACAGGCGGTTTGTTAGGCTATAGTGAAGCATTGGTTATGAATGCATATGCTACAGGGAAAGTGTCAGGATACGATTATGACAGTGATTATATTGGCGGACTTGCAGGGAAAAACCTTGGAGAGATTAGAGAATCCTATGCAACCGGTGATGTGTCAGGTATGGATGATGTCGGTGGTCTGGCAGGCTATAATAATGGAAGAATTAAAAAAAGTCATGCCAGTGGAAATGTAATCGGTGAAATATATGTCGGCGGTCTGGCGGGCTATAACAATGAAGATGGCGAAATTATGCTATCATATGCCACAGGCTCTGTGACCGGCACTGAGTATGAATGGGATACAAATGCAGGAGGGATAGTTGGTTGTAATTACGGTGCCATCTTTCAATCATTTGCGACAGGTGATGTGACGGGAATTAGCTCTGTCGGCGGCTTGATTGGATTTAATAATGGACATTTTGTTTCAGACACCTTTGCAACCGGTTCAGTAAAAGGTAACAACAAGATTGGCGGTCTTATCGGTTTAAGTCAAATGGCCATTAATAACAGCTATGCCACCGGTGCTGTGTACGGCAATGAGCTTACTGGCGGTTTGATAGGGTATGCTGCTTTTTCTTATGTAAAAGCTTACTCATCTTACTGGGATATTCAAACTACCGGTCAGACTGCTTCGAGTCGAGATACCGGAACAGGAAAAACGACTGAAGAAATGAAGTTGAAGGAAACATTTTCTGACTGGGATTTTGATTATGTGTGGGATATTCATCCGGAAATGAATGATGGCTACCCATATTTAAGGTTGGAAGAAATGCCTATGTAAAAGTGAAGCTGTATTACGAACAGATTGGGGCAGAAGACCGTTAAGACAAATGAAGCCGGGAACTCCATTTTGAGTATTTTTCAAAATGGAGTTTTTCTTGTTTAACGGGTATTTAAGTTTAGTGTTAAACGATTTTCTTGGCAAGGATAAGCAATTGGAAAAAGCAATCAGGACTACCTGTGGAACAACCGGCCTGTCTGTTAGCCTTATTTGATGTCTTTGTTGAAAAAGGGGCAGCAGATGCTCTTGAAATTTGAAGCAAGAATTGACTCCCGTACAAAAAAGGTGAAAAAATTGATTTTCATGCAATCAGATGAAATCAACCGGTAAAATAAAAAACTCAGAAACGTTGACGTTTCTGAGTGGTTTTACTCTTAATAGCGCCCTCGGCAGGAATCGAACCCACATTTTCAGAACCGGAATCTGACGTGTTATCCGTTACACCACGAGGGCAAATATGACAGTAGTTTTTTGAAGTACGAATAATATTATATTTCATCTCATTACTAAATGCAAGACTAATTTTTGCCTCTTGATCTTTTATGGTGGAATACATTCATGAACTGAAAATTGATGAAGCGGGATGTGAGGACAATGGTTTAGAAATAAACTGGAGGAGAAGAGTGCGGGTTATTTCGGAAGGTTAAAATAAAATTGTGACAATTGTGACAAAATTATATTTTTAATTATAAATCTGACCTGTTTCTTGGCGCATGATGATGGATAAATCGGAATTATTCTTGTTTTTTGCAAAATTGACACAAAGTAATTAGCGAATATTAGTAATAAATATCATGAGTTTTAAAATGTTCCTGAGGTGATGAAAAAGGTAAAAACATTGAAAAACCTGGGGAGAACCGGTTGGTAATGTTGTTATTCATTAAAATTCATCTGTCATTTTTCGGGATTTGAAAAAGTTTTAAAGCATTATTGAGAATGATATTTGTCATAGATCATTTTGGCTATTGGTGTAAAATAGATTTAAAGATTAAAATAAATCAATAATTTTTTAATATTTCCATTCCATTCTCAAATCCCTTTATCTTCAGGTTTATACTTCAAAAGTCACTCTGTCGATAGGTTTTATTTGTTTTTTTTTGTTTGGAAAAGCTCTTCTAAAATATCAAAAGTCGACAGCATCGCTTGTTAAAAACAGCGCATTTCACACATCTTCCTTTTAAGTTTCGTCATATTTTCACATAAAATCCACTTTTTTCTCATTAATAAACAACAGTTCGAATATTTAGTGTTTTCATTAAACAAAAAATATTATTTCTGCATAATCTTTACTCTTCTTAAAAATGTTATTATATAGACTTTTTTCCATAGTGTAGATTACATATTCAGGGTCTTTTGGTATGTTTTTATTAGTAAAATATTCCAATTAAATGGGAAAAATGAATTTTCAATTTAGAATAAATAATGACAACTGTTTGAAATAAGAGTCCTAAGTCTTGTAAAACATCAATTATATAGATATATAATTAATATGAGAAGTAATATTATTCTATAATATTATGAAGATTATGGGAGAAAGAGAGGGATTTTGGCTTGGTTTTATTGAGGTCTTGAGTTATACAAAAGTCCCATCCCCTTCTCTTGCTCTAAAAAAAACTGTAAAGGGGGCTTTTTATCGAAGGAAGTTGATAAGTTTTGTCGATGCTGTTGCAGCCTTT
>JANWJP010000052.1 GCA_025451895.1 Robertmurraya sp. | reverse complement strand
TCTGAAAATATTTAACAGTTTTTTGAATATCCAATATTTGTTGAATATTGGGTTCCTGCATATAATATAATAGAAAATTTAAAAAATGGTTTTATTTTTTTGAATTCACAACTGTTTCAGAAGACGTTAATATATTACTTTGTATTCGTTCAAATGCATTATTCTCAGGTAACATATTCCGAAAAAATAAAGTGACTGTTTACATTATTATTATTATTATTCCTGGATATGGAAATATTTTTAACAGCGCTGAAAAATTATAATATTTCCAATTTAATTCCCGAAATTGAAACGGTCTTAACTGAAGAAAATTTTTGGAAGACAACATTCAGCCTTTGTTTGGAAAGAGTTTGATTGGAACGGGAAAAGAATTTTTTTGCGGTAAGAAAATTATTTGCATCGCTTTATTTTTTAAAAATATTTCCTCTCTCATTTTGCAATCATTGTTCCGGTTTATTTGGTATAGAGAAAAATATAGTGGAGAATAATATCAGCCCTTTTGCAAAAACTACCTGTAGAGCAAAGGGGAGTTTTTTTATGGGAAAAATAAAAAGAATATTTGGTGATGTGGAGCCGACCAGGGATTTGCTTTTTCTTCTTATGATTGGCGGTCTGTATTCTCTCAGCGTGGCTTTGTCAAATACTTTTGTAAATATATATTTATGGAAGCAGTCAGGGAAGTTTGCCGATTTAGGCATGTATAACCTGGCGGTTGTCGTCTTTCAGCCTTTGACATTTATCCTGGCGGGAAAATGGGCGAAAAATATTGACCGGGTCATCGTCTTAAGATTAGGGGTCATCTTTCTCTCCCTGTTTTATTTAACCGTGCTTGTCATCGGTTCACATGCCTCAAGTTATTTGATTTTACTGGGCGGCCTGCTGGGAGTCGGCTATGGTTTTTATTGGCTTGCCTATAATGTGTTAACTTTTGAAATTACGGAACCGGAAACAAGAGATTTTTTCAACGGATTTTTGGGAATTCTCACTTCTGCAGGGGGGATGATTGGTCCGATTGCGGCCGGTTTTATTATTTCGAAAATGGAAAAATTCACCGGATATACAACTATTTTTGCTATATCTTTAGGTTTGTTTTCTTTGGCTGTTTTTTTAAGTTTCTTTTTAAAAAGACGCTCGGCTGAAGGAAAATATTGTTTTGGGCGTATTTTACAGGAAAGAAAAAATAATAAGAATTGGAAGCACATTACAAACGCTCATTTTTTCCAAGGATTGCGGGAAGGCACGTTTGCTTTTATTATTTCGGTTTTTGTGTACATATCGACCGGAAGCGAAATGGCTTTGGGAACCTTCGGCCTTATAAATTCGGGGATATCATTTATTGCTTATTACATTGTTACGAAAGCAGTAAAGAAGGAAAAACGGAAGCAAGCCATTTTTATCGGGGGAGCTGTCCTGTTTGCTTCTATTTTTATCATACTTTTTAACATCACTTACGCAAAATTACTGCTCTATGCCGCAGTAATTGCCATTGCTTATCCGTTAATTTTGGTTCCTTATTTATCCATGACCTATGATGTGATAGGTGCTGGATGGAAAGCGGCTGAAATGAGAATCGAATATATTGTTGTCCGGGAAATTTTCCTGAATTTAGGAAGAATTTTATCCGTTCTTACGTTCATCCTGACAGTTACGTTTGCAAATCCTGTTGAAGCGGTGCCTATTCTGTTGGTATTTCTTGGTGCAGGCTATTTTTGCATTTATTTGTTCGTCAGAAATGTCAGGGTATCTCCCTCTTAAAAATTGAGGATTATGAAACATTATTACTGCCGGTCAGGGTAAAATATAAAGCATTAAGTTTGAATCAATAAATTGTTTGGAAATGATATGAGTTTAGAATTGATTCTTTTATCAGCTGTTTCTTGGTCATACAGTAAATCGTCATCCGGAGCGGGAGTTTGAAAAAACAATCCTCCCGCAGGACCCGGTTTCCTTCGAAAGCCGAAGGGGTGAAGAAAGACAAATTGAAAACCCGACAGGAAAAAAAGAAACAAATGTTGTTTCGTTTAAATATACTTTTTTTTATTGTTTTTCTT
Organism: Robertmurraya sp.; assembly: GCA_025451895.1. Lineage (GTDB taxonomy): Bacteria > Bacillota > Bacilli > Bacillales > Cytobacillaceae > CALKIU01. Next base: position 26,736 of record JANWJP010000052.1, on the reverse strand, counting down.
TTCTTTTCCATTCTGATTTTAAGACTCGGGATTGTCCAAATTGTCCATGGAGAAGATTTTAAAAGGGAAATTGAAAAAACGGAGGATGTCATTGTCAGAAATCCGGTCCCCAGAGGAAAGATGTATGACCGGAACGGACAAATCATTGTCGGCAACAAGGCGCAGAAGGCCATTACCTATACAAACTTTGGTGCTTCCCGAAATGAAATGCTGAACGTTGCAAAAAAATTGGCAGAACTTATCAACATACCCCATGACAAAGTTCAGGAAAGAGATAAAAAGGATTATTGGATATTAAAATATCCGGAACGGGCTGCGGAAAAAGTGCCTGCCGATGAAAGAAAAAAACTGAAAAGAAAATTTACGGGCAAAGAGTATGACCAAAAAATCTATACATTGCAGCTTGAAAGGATTGTGGAAGAAGATTTACAGGATTTGACGGAAGAGGATTTGGAAACGCTTGCTATATACCGTTCCTTCCTGAGGGGAGATTCCATGACTCCGCAAATTGTCAAGAACAGAGGTGTTACTGAAGAAGAGTTTGCATTGGTAAGTGAAAATCTTCAATTTCTCCCCGGGGTTGATCTGACAACGGATTGGGAACGGGTTTATCATTTTGATGATACATTAAAGACGGTCATAGGAAAGGTAACCAACCACGAAGAGGGAGTTCCGAGAGAGAATCTTGATTACTTTTTAGCAAGGGACTACAGCCAAAATGACCGGGTCGGGAAAAGTTATTTGGAAATGCAATATGAAAATGTTCTCCAGGGTCAAAGAGCCATCATGAAAAAAATTACCGATAAGAAAGGCCGGATCATGGATACAGTTTCTGTGTCCGGGGGACAGAGAGGAAGCGATATAGTTTTAACAATTGATATGGATCTTCAACTGGCGGTAGAGAAAATTATAGAAGAGGAATTGCTTAAAGCTAAAAAAGAGCCAAATACATCTTTATTGGATCGGGCATTTGTTGTCCTGATTGATCCAAATACCGGCGAAGTGTTGACAATGGCCGGAAAACAATTAATTCAAAATATGAATACAGGAAAACAGGAAATGCACGACTTTGCGCTCGGGAATATTATTTCTTCATATAATGCAGGCTCCGTAGTCAAAGGAGCTACCGTGTTAACCGGTTATCAGCGGGGAGTCATTTCCCCGGGAACAATTATGTATGATGAGCCTTTAAAAATAAAGGATACAAAGGAAAAAGGTTCGTGGAAGAAACTGGGGAAAGTAGATGATATCCGGGCGTTAAGGGTATCCTCCAATGTCTATATGTTTAAAACAGCTATTAAAATTGGCGGGGGTTATTATCAATATAATAAACCGTTGTCTCTTAAAAAGGAGTCCTTTGATATGATTCGGGAGTCATTCAGTCAATTTGGCCTTGGAGTTTCCACAGGTATAGACCTGCCGAATGAATCTGCCGGCTATAAAGGGACTTTACAGGATCCGGGGTTGTTGTTGGATCTTAGTATCGGACAATACGATACTTATACGCCGATGCAGCTGGCTCAGTATATTTCAACCATTGCCAACGGCGGATACCGTATCCGGCCCAGGATTGTCAGGGAAGTCAGGGCCCCGTTAATGAATAATGAAGAATTAGGGCCCGTTCTTGAAGAATTTGAACCGAAAATTCTCAGCCGTCTGAAACTTGAACGAAAATGGATGGAAAATGTTCAGGAAGGGTTTCGGCAGGTGATGCAGCATTGGGAAGGTACAGCCTATAAATATTTCGGGGATGCCCCATACCGGCCAGCCGGAAAAACAGGAACGGCGCAAGCTTATTATGATGGTCCCCGCCGGTCTGAATTTGAACGGCCTCCGGAGGTCGTCAATTTAAGTCTTGTTGCATATGCCCCCAGTGATAAACCGGAGGTGGCAATGGCAGTTTTGGTGCCGTGGGCCTATGAGGGTGAAAAAGGCCACAATGCCAATAATATTATTGGACGCAGAGTTTTAGATGCTTATTTTTCTTTAAAAAATAAAAACAGAAGCTGATAAAGCAAAATTGCGGGAACTGTGAAGTCCGTCTCCGTTTTATATGGAGACGGACGTTTTTTTACTTTCCTTAACGAAAGGTTTACATATCATTAAAACCACATTAAAAATCGTGCAGTATTCTGTAAATGTCAACAAAATAAACCGCGAAATTTTTAGGGGGTAACCAAAATGAGATTAGTTAAAAAGCTGGGGATTTTCTTATTACTTGCAGCATTTGCCGTTTCGGCCGCTGCATGCGGAGATGATAATGATAGCAAGGGTAATGATAAAAACAAAGGACTGTCAGGCAGTGTTGTTATTGATGGTTCCGGTACAGTTTATCCGTTTATGTCAAAAATGGCTGAATACTATATGGGAGAGAACAAGGACGTTTCTGTGGAAGTCAGTCGTGCGGGTACATCAGCAGGCTTTGGAAAGTTTTTGGTGGAAAAGAACGGCACAGATTTTAATGACGCTTCCCGCCCGATGAAGGATGAGGAAAAACAAAAAGCTGAGGAATTGGGAATTGAAGTAATGGAACTGAAAGTCGCTCTTGACGGTTTAACTTTTGTCATTAATAAGGAAAACGACTGGGCAACTGAATTAACAGAAGAAGAAATCATCAGCATTTTCCTTGAAAGTGAAGGAATAAAAAAATGGTCTGATGTCCGTCCTGAATTCCCTGATGAACCAATCAAAACTTACGGACCAAACCAAAACCACGGAACATATGAGTTTTTCTTTGAAAATATTCTGGACGAGCAAGAATTAGTTAAGGGTATTAATCTCCAACAAGAATATTCAACACTTGTTGATCTTGTCTCCAAGGACAAAAATGCCATTGCCTTCTTTGGATTCGGATATTATGACAGCAACAAAGATAAGCTTCAAGCTGTAAAAGTTGATTTTGGAAACGGTCCTGTTGAACCGACAACAGAAACGATTGGCGAAGGCGAAGATTATGCTTATTCAGCATTTACACGCCCTGTATTCACTTATTTAAATGTTAATCATGCAAAAGAAAAACCTCAAGTATTAGACTACGCTATTTACACCATGGAAAATGCCCGGGATGTAGCAAAAGAAACCGGATTTGCCCCGTTGGCGGATGAAGAGGTGCAAGACTCTCTTGCAAAGCTTAAAGAATTGAAGTAAGGGCGCATTTCTGCTCTGATATGGAAGAAGATGGGGAGAACACTTCCTCATCTTTTCCGCGCAAAATGCAATTCTGAAAATATAACCCGTTTCTGCTATAACAGCAAAAGACAGTTTTTCACCTGTTGTCAATCTGTCACTGTTCTGCCCGTTCAGGGTATGTGAAATCAGACTAAAAGGGGTTAATGGTTTTGGAGAAATCAATCGATATATATAAGGAAAATATTTCAGTAAGAGAGATGATAGAAAAAAAACGCAGCAAGCATTCTTTTTCAAAAATGATAGAAAAAATGATACCCAGGTTTCTCTTATTGATTGCGGCTATTTCAGTATTAACAACCTTGGGGATTTTATTAACGCTCTTATTCGAAACGATTGAGTTTTTTAAGGATGTTTCCTTTATCAGCTTTTTTACGGGAACGATTTTGCAGCCTCTTGGTCCGAACGCAGAATTTGGGCTTCTGCCGCTGTTGACAGGTACGCTCATTTCCTCAGGAATAGCGATGCTTGTTGCGATCCCGGTCGGCTTTATGACAGCGATCTATTTAAGTGAATATGCTTCCGAAAGAATTAAAAAAGTATTAAAGCCGGTATTGGAAATTCTTGCCGGTATCCCGACGATAGTTTATGGTTTCTTTGCTCTAACATTTGTTACGCCTTTATTAAGATCTTTTATTCCGGCTTTGGAACCGACAAACATTTTAAGTCCGGGGATTGTCATGGGGATTATGATCATTCCGATGGTTGCTTCCCTTTCAGAGGATGCTCTTTCATCTGTGCCTGATTCGATGAGGGAGGGTGCCTTGGCCATGGGGGCAACGAAATTAGAAGTGACATGGAAGGTCGTTGTTCCGGCGGCTATTTCGGGAATTATCGCTTCTTTTGTTTTGGCTATTTCCCGGGCAATTGGCGAAACAATGATTGTCACGATTGCCAGCGGGAGCTCGAAAAACTTTACCTTTGATATAACGCAGTCTATGCAAACGATGACTGCTTATATCGTAGAAGTTACGGGCGGGGATGCACCGGCCGGATCCACATTGTATTTCAGCCTATATGCCGTAGCTATGACTTTATTTGTCTTTACTTTATTAATGAATATGCTGGCCCGGTATATCTCCCGCAAATTCAGGGAGGAGTATTGATATGCATTATATGAATCATACCCAAGTGCAAAAAAGAATGAGTACCCGTTTATTGAAAAATTATTTGGCGAAGCTGCTGTTCCTGCTGTCAACATTATTTGGTCTGGTCGTTCTTGCGGCCTTAATTTACCGGGTTGTTACCCAGGGAGTTCATTGGATAGATTTGGACTTCTTAATAAACAGACTGTCAACAGACCCAAAAAAAGCAGGAATCTTAGGCGCCATAGCGGGTACTCTTTGGCTAATGGCTGTTGTTGCGCCAATTACTTTGATTATTGGTGTGGGAACTGCCATCTATTTGGAAGAATATGCAAAAAAAGGACGTTTTCAAAGATTTATCCAGATCAATATTTCAAACCTTTCGGGAGTTCCGTCCATTGTTTTCGGTTTGTTGGGTTTAACGGTATTTGTCAGGGGAATGGAATTGGGGGCAGTAATCCTTGCAGGAGGGTTAACAATGAGCCTGCTTGTATTGCCAATCGTTGTTGTTGCTGCCCAGGAAGCGATTTGTGCCGTTCCTCAATTTTTAAGGGAAGCTTCATACGGAATGGGAGCCACTAAATGGCAGACAATTCTGAATATTGTTATTCCTGCAGCATTGCCGGGAATATTGACCGGAGTTATTTTAGCTCTCTCCCGTGCGGTCGGAGAAACGGCACCTCTTGTTGTATTGGGAATACCGGCTTTATTGATTCCCTTGCCGGATGGGTTATTTGACAAATTTACGGTTCTTCCTCTGCAAATTTACTATTGGACACTGGATTCTGCCCTTGTTGCGGAATATGCCAATCTTGCAGGGGCATCGATAATAGTTTTGCTGGTTATCTTATTTTTAATGAATTCGTTGGCTATTCTGATCAGAAACAAATTTCAGAGAAGGCATTAACAAGATGGGGGGAAAGAATATGGCAGCCGTCACTTACAGTGCAAATCCCGTTGAAGTTTTCGTTACTTCCAGGGAAGAAACGGCGACATCTGTTGCCGGCAAAAATGCGGTGTTCAGTGTGCGTGATTTAAATTTATGGTATGGAGAAGATCATGCCTTAAAAAATATTAATCTCGAATTGAAAGAAAATGAAATTACCGCAATTATCGGCCCGTCCGGATGCGGAAAATCCACCTTTATAAAGACTTTAAACCGAATGGTGGAACTGATTCCTTCAGTGAGAATCGGCGGCAATATTTTGTACAGAGGAAAAGATATATTAGCCAAGTCATATAAAGTGGAAGATTTGAGAACACGGGTCGGAATGGTATTTCAAAAGCCAAATCCGTTTCCAAAATCCATTTACGAGAATATCGCATACGGGCCTAAAATTCACGGCATCCGCAATAAGAAAATCCTTGATGAAATTGTGGAAAAAAGCTTGCGGGGCGCAGCAATTTGGGACGAAGTCAAGGAACGTCTCCATGAAAATGCCTACGGTTTATCAGGAGGACAGCAACAAAGACTTTGTATTGCCCGTTGTCTGGCTATTGAGCCGGATGTGATTCTCATGGACGAACCCACATCAGCGTTGGATCCGATTTCCACATTAAAAGTGGAAGAGCTTGTCCAAGAACTTAAGAAAGATTTTAGTATCGTTATAGTTACCCATAATATGCAACAGGCAGCGCGAATTTCTGATAAAACAGCTTTTTTCTTAAGCGGAGAAGTTATTGAGTTTGATCGGACAAAGAAAATATTCTCAAGCCCGGCTGACAAACGGACAGAAGATTATATTACAGGGCGGTTTGGCTAAAAAGGAGATTGGGTATATGGTTGGCAGAGAAAAATTTCAGAGAGCTCTCAATGAGTTGGAAAATAAGTTGATTGAACTCGGAACTTTTGCAGACCGAGCGTTAAAAAATTCAATCGAAGCATTGGAAATGAAGGACACGGGGCGTGCAATCGCAATTTTGGAAAAAGACAGAGAAGCAAACAGACTTCATGAGGAGATTAATGATTTTGCCATTATGCTTATTGCCACACAAGCTCCGGTCGCCATTGATTTAAGAAGGATTATCACGGGAATAAAAATGGCGGATAATATTGAAAGAATTGCTGATTTTGCCGTAAACATTGCCAGGTCCACGATAAGAATCGGCCAGGAAGAGCATATTGGTATCCTTATGCAGGTTAAGAAAATGTATGAAATTACTTCTGAAATGTTAAAAATGGCCCTATCAGCATATCATGATGAGGATACGCAAAAGGCAAAGAAAATTCTGGAAATGGATGATAAGGTTGATGCCCTCTATGATCAAACCGTATGGGATTTATTTGAGTTCCGGCAACAAACACCTCAGGGGACCATGCAAATAATTCAGTTATTGCTCGTGTGCAGATATTTGGAGAGAGCAGCAGATCATGTGACCAATATTGCAGAGCATATTATTTTCCTTGTGAAGGGCAAACGGTACAGTCTGAACAATTAGATATATCAGGATTTGCAATGATATCGCATATTTAAAAAGGTAAAAGAGCAGAATTTTCCCTGTTCTTTTATTTTTTTGCTTTTCCCTGTTTTTCTATTGCAATGCTGCAAGGTCTTAAAAAGTGTCTGTTGATTGGCCGGGATGTTGCTATAAGCCGGATACAACTGCGGCTGGAATTCCGTTTTTGTTTTTTAATTTGTGAAAACAGGTAAATGGTTTTTTCTATAATGGCTGGCAATGTTTTAAATGGGCTGTTCTTGGTCAAAATACAATTATGGAAATTATTATCTATTTGTTGTTCTCACTATTATTGAACAACAATTGCTTGTATTCTTCTTCTGACAGAACGACAAAACCTGCATCCTCGATTTGTTTTTTTATTTCCTCAAGGGAGGGTTTATTTTTTGACCCTGTAAGAAAATAAAAGGAGCCAATCAGACTGGCTGAAAAGAGGATGCCAATTGCAAATGCGCGAACGGTTTTTTTATTCATAGGACTCACCTTGATATTCTTTTATGATCATTTTGACATGCTCCTCAGAAAGTGATGATTGCCTCGCAATTTGTTCAATTGATAATCCCTGCTGCGCCAGTGACCATACTTGATTTTTTATGATGGCATGAACTTCATCCTTGTGGATGTCACGGGTTTCCACGGAGATATGGGAATGGAAATGACTGTCCTCTACCAGCAATTCTTCGTCCAATATTTTCAGTTTTCTTTTAATTTGATAGATCTCCTGGATTTGCTGCATGGCAAATTGGTCAAAATCATCTTTTAGTTCTTTATACGGATCTTTCAGGAAAAAAGACAGGATCAATAAAACAACAGAGAATGAAAGCAGAGCGATGATGATATACTCCATGGGTTGTCACCTCAATTTTTATAAAAAAGAAAAGCTCTCAAAAAACAAATGATAATTAATAACGATTATATTAAATAAACATTAATTTTCTTCATAAAGTTTATTTTACCATTGTTTCCAGGTATTTTCGAATAGGCTTTCCAAGATTTCAATAAACGACAAAATTTGTTTATTGTGGAAAAATGTAAACGGTGTTAACATTATAATTAATAAAAATATTGGAAAAAATACCGTTTTTTAGATTGGCATATCATTTGCATACTGAGAGTTTTACCGAATCGCCGTAACGAAAAACAAAGAATATCAATTAATAAATTTACAAAAAAACAATGTGTCTGTTGGCGGTGATTTTTTATTAAAAAAAACAAATTAAATGATGCCGGCTTAGTGATTGAAAATGAAGCAAACGGCACTTTTCAGTCAGAAGAAATTCATCCGGCAGACAGGAAAGAACTTGTTATTTCTGTTGACGGCAGGCAGCTGCAAATAGATTGGTTTCTGTTTTTGCAAAAAAGAAATTTAATATCCTGTTATTTTAAAGAACCATTTACTAAGTTTCGAATGCAAATAAGATTGTATCGTTTTTGCGGAAAAGGTACAGGAAATTGTTGGGATATGATAAACCGGGAATACAATGTTTCCGAATGGAAAGGCTCAATGAAGATAACAAATTTGAAACCCGGATATTATTTTTGTGAATTAGGGATTATTGTAAAAGGAAATAGATTTTTTCCCGTTTTGCGTTCCAATATTAAAGGATACGCTAAAAGCGGTCAGGAAACAGTAAATTTTCCTGATATAACAAGAATGTATGCGCAAGAATGGCGGAAGTTTGTAAGCACCTACACATTTTACAATGACTGCCCCAAAAAGCAATAAAAGAGCAGCAAAAGTTTTGATAGGATGACAGAAATGTGGTGAACCATAGTTTAGGCAAAATGAACGTTAAAATATTGATGCTTACTTGGGAATTCCCTCCGGATATCATAGGCGGACTCGGCAGGCATGCTTTCGGATTATCCAGGGAATTGTGCGCACTGGGTTTTGAAATTCATCTTCTTACTGCCAGACGTGATACACATCCTTTCTATGAAAATGTCGAGGGAATCCATGTATATCGGGTTCTTCCTTTGAATGACGGGGAGGAAGATTTTCTGTTGTGGGTGGGAGGTCTTAATATAGCGCTTGTGGATAAGGCAATCGAACTTTCCTTCAAACACAGGTTTACGGTTATTCATGCCCATGACTGGCTTGTCAGTGCAGCAGCCATTTCTTTGAAGAATTATTTCAATATTCCTCTTATTTCTACTATTCATGCTACAGAGCACGGCAGGAATAATGGAATCAGCACAGAACTGCAGCGCTTTATTCATGAAAAAGAGCAGGACCTTGTTGAACGGTCAGATCATGTGATTGTTTGCAGCACAGCGATGAAAATGGAAATATACAAAATATTTTTGAGACCTGTACAGGAAATTTCCGTTATCCCCAACGGAGTTGACGAAACTGTCCTGCCATTAGATAAAAAATATTTATTGGCAAGTCTTCCTCTTGATCACAAAAGAAAGCTGATTTTTTCTTTAGGGCGCATGGTGAAGGAAAAGGGATTCGATATTTTGATTGAGGCTGCCCGAAAGATGAAAAAACGGGGAATAAATGTTTATTTTATTATTGCGGGTACCGGACCTTTACTGAGTTTTTACCGAAACCGTGTCAGGGATTTATCTTTGCATGATACTGTTTACTTTATTGGATTTATCGATGAGTACGTACGGACCTTATTATTTCAAGAATGTTATCTTGCGGTGTTTCCCAGCAGATATGAGCCGTTCGGAATTGCGGCTTTAGAGGCAATGATTGCAGAAAGACCCGTAATTGCAGCAAACAGGGGCGGCTTAAGGGAATTGATCCGGCACGGAAGGACAGGTTTGCTGATGGATCCGGATGATCCGGACAGCTTTATAGAACAAGCTGTTTTTTTGTTAGAAAATGAGGCAACTGCATTGTGCATGGGCCGGTTGGCGAAAAAGCATGTTAAACATGTTTTCAGTTGGAGGAGAACAGCGTTATTAACGAAAAGAGTCTATGAGAAAGTTTTAGTAAAAGGGTCTGATTGTTAATAATTAATATACGAGGGGGGCACAGATTGAAAACAAATTTACATTTGCGGAGAGATAGAGATTTGGGCACGAAACAAACCTCCCGCAGACGTTTGGTTGTTACGGCGGGCTTATGGATAGAAGGAAAGACTTACTGGGTTCGGAATTATTATGAAAAAATCATTATAGAAGAGGGAATTTCGATTCGCGTAAAAGAAATTCCCGTTCATTCACAAATAGATTTTTTAGAGGTATATATCAGAAATCATGCTCTTAAAAAGCGCCGTGCCAAACTTCTTCTTAAACATCATTATCCTTATCCGGCAGAGGAACATTTTGCGTTTACTTCACCGGTGGAAAAGGTGATGTTTCATACAGCGAATAATATGATTTTTCTGGTAAATGCCGTAAGCAACGGAAAGGGTGTCGGGCAAATGACCGTGCTCCCCCATTGGCATGTCAATACTGAAAAAATATGGAGTTCTCCGGAAAAAGGGATTCTGCATTATCAGCCGATGGCAAAAGGCATGATGGTCAGTATTTTTGCATTGGACATGGATCTCCCTGCAAGAGGAATGTGTAAAGGAAATTCCTGGATCATCAAAGGCGACAAAAAAGATGAACTTTTGAGATTAAATAAACTCCTTTTAAAATCACACTAGCAATTGCCAGTAAAAAATGCTATTATAAATAAGTCGTATGTATCAATAGCTACAGATAGTTTGGAGGGAATAAATATGCGTGTAAATATAACTTTGGCTTGCACAGAGTGCGGTGAGCGCAATTATATTTCAACAAAAAATAAACGAAACAATCCGGACCGCCTCGAGCTGAAAAAATATTGCCCGAGAGAGAAAAAGACTACATTACATCGCGAAACAAAATAAACAGTGGGAAGAGCTTCCTGCTGTTTTTTTATTTAAAAAAGACGTAAAAATCCGTCGATTTGTAAAAAAATAGTTTTCAAAATTGTACAGGCCTGAATTCGATTAGAGCATTAACCATTCAAACAGGACGGCTGAATTTGCTGACAAAATCGGAAAACGGCCGTTTACAATAAATACGCTAATTTTCCGGAGGTGAAAATATGAATCAAAAAAAAGAATTTCGAAAAATGATGAAGGAACGGCTTTCAGCCATTTCCCAACCTGAATACGAACATTTTTCTTATTTGATTGCCCAAAAACTTTATAAAGAAGCAGAGTGGAAGGAAGCAGGCATCATCGGAATTACGATATCGAAAACCCCTGAAGTCGATACATTTCAAATTATTCGCAGGGCCTGGGAAGAGGGAAAGAAAGTGGTTGTGCCGAAATGCCGACCGCGTGACAGGTCGCTGGAATTTCGGACACTCAGTGCATTTAATCAATTAGAATCCGTATATTACGGTTTATGGGAGCCGATTCCTGAACAAACCGAAGAGGTTGCTTCCGGTGAAATCGATTTATTAATTGTCCCGGGACTAGCTTTTTCAAGAAGCGGCTTTCGGCTTGGCTTTGGCGGGGGTTATTATGATCGGTTTCTCCGGTTCTTTTCAGGGCGGACAATTTCCCTCGCATTTCATATGCAATTAATCGATGAAATTCCTTTGGAAGAGCACGACCTTCCCGTTGAAAAAATCATTACTGATCGGGAGATAGTCAGAACCGATGATTAAGCTGTTTTTGATTGTCTTCTTCATGGCCCTTTTTTCTTTTTTAGCGTATCTTTTCTCCGCATTAACTGGTTCAGGGGCGGTTGCCGCATCTGTAACAGGCACTTTGACTGTGCTCGGATTCGGAACGAAAGGCTTCATTGTACTTGTGTTATTTTTTGTAACTTCAAGCCTGCTTTCAAAATTTAAAAAAGCATCCAAGCGGGAAGCGGCTGCGAAAACTGAAAAGGGGGATCGCCGCGATTGGATGCAAGTTTTTGCTAACGGAGGAATTGCTTCCCTTGCCGGATTGATGTGTTATTTTACAGGTCATGAGTTATGGCTGTTTGTCTTTTCTACAGCTATTGCCAGTGCTAATGCAGACACCTGGGCTTCTGAAATCGGCACCCTTGGCCGCAAACCTCCCCTTTCTTTGAGAACATTCACCATTGTTGCACCAGGCACTTCGGGAGCCGTAAGCATCCCGGGAACGATGGCCGGTCTTTCCGGTTCTTTATTAATTGCTGCTGCGGTCTATTATCTATATGACATTTCTATTGAAACAGCACTGCTGATATTCCTTTTTGGGTTTGCCGGAAATGTTATTGACTCTCTTTTGGGCGCTTCGGTTCAAGCCGTATACCGCTGTGATCGTTGCCGGTCGGAAACGGAAAAACTGTATCATTGCGGGCAGAAAACAACCCGCATCAGAGGCTGGTCCTTCATGAACAACGATGCCGTTAATTTCTTTTCAGGGTTATCTGCCGTTTTGATTGGAATCATATTTTACCTCCTGTAAACACATACTATGGAAGAGAACAAATATGTTTTGGGGGTATGAAAAACCCGGTAAAGGAGGATCTGTTGGTTTGAACGATAGAGTAAACCGCGTTGTTCTAATCGGAACCGGTTTAGTTGGCTCCAGCTATGCATTTGCCATGTTAAATCAGGGAGTGGCCGAGGAACTTGTTTTAATTGATTTGAATAAGGAAAAAAGCGAAGGGGATGCTATGGACTTAAATCACGGTGTCCCTTTTGCTCCATCCACTACAAAGATTTGGTTTGGTGATTACTCCGATTGCCGGATGGCAGATATTGTTGTCATATGTGCGGGGGCAAACCAAAAGCCGGGAGAGACACGGTTAGATCTTGTTGAAAAAAACACCCGTATATTTAAAGGAATTGTTGAACAAATTATGGAAAACGGCTTTGGCGGCATTATTATTGTTGCGACCAATCCGGTGGACATATTGACTTATGCCGCCTGGAAGTTTTCCGGATTGCCGAAAGATAGGGTCATCGGCTCGGGAACCATTTTGGATACAGCACGATTCCGCTTTTTGCTCGGGCAATATTTTAATATTGATTCCAGAAATGTTCATGCTTATATTATCGGTGAACACGGAGATACGGAACTTCCCCTGTGGAGTCACGCTGATATTGCCGGCCGTCCCCTTTCCGATTGGGTCAAAACAAGTGAATCTTATCACAAAAAGGATCTTGAAGAAATTTTTCTTAATGTCAGGGATGCCGCCTACCATATTATTGAGCGGAAAGGCGCCACTTATTACGGAATCGCAATGGGATTGGTCCGTTTGACAAAGGCAATTTTGCAAAATGAAAATTCGGTTTTGACGGTATCTTCTTACTTAAACGGTGAATACGGACATGAGGGTCTGTACATTGGGGTTCCTTCAATTGTCAACCGGGGTGGTGTGCGAGGCATTATTGAATTGGATTTGGATGAAGATGAAAAACAGAAATTTGACCACTCTGTTTCTGTTCTTAAAAATGCATTGAAAACGGTTGATCAGGTTTAGCAATCCGGATAAACAGAATTACGGTATGAGTGTAATTTGTCGTATGACAACAGGGCTTTCCTGTGTACAGGAGAAAAGATATTAAAGCAAAAAAGCGGGAGGGATGGTCATGTCTCGGGTCTGGTCTATTCTGTTAATTGCCGCCGGGGGATATTTACTGTTTCAGAACCGTTTTCGGATTATGAATAAAGTCCTTGGCAACCGGTTTTTCCGCAAGTTCATTGTATCTTTTTTGATGAGTATACCTTTTATTAAAAACCGGATTCTGAAAACTGTTTTCTCACCCCCTGCCGGATAAGCGATTTTGTGTCTGTACACCAATAAATATTTATTCTTATGAAAAAGAGGCTGGCAGGTCTCTTTTTTTTAATCCTCTCCATAAATCATATATAATGCTAATGGAAAGAATTATTGCGCTTGGGCTTCAATCGTTACATTTATATTATGCTATAATTAAAATCTGAAAAATGACTGAAACGGAGACATGAAAGTAGGGGAAACTTTGAATAACTTTGAAAATTATTTATTCTGGAGGTCGGCCTATTATTTTATTAAGGAACATGAATTTCGAATTGTCCGACTCTCGGAAAACCAGCAGGAGCTGTGGCTTGAGAATAAGGATCACAAAACAGTTCAAGCCATCCGGCTGCTTCGCTATGATTTGGCATGGAGCAACTGGATGGTAAGAGATATTGAGCGGGTGTCCCGGAACGGTGAATTGATTCGCAAACAATTGTTTATGAGGGACATTTCCGTTTTAAATCTTTATTTTTCGCCTTATGGTCCCGTTGATGATGATTCTTTCATTGATAAACCGTATCTTCATCCGGAAAGCAAAAAAACAAAAGTTATTTCTAAAATTGTGGAAAGACAAAATTATTCCGACCAATTTGCCTGGTTGGGCAGAGTTTTTCTAAAAGAACTTCCTGCTCCCGTTGAGCCGGATTATGAATCATTTTCAGAAGAAACAGACAGAATGAAGCGAAGTGCTTTGCACGAAGCCAATAATCGGACCAGAAAGGAAAGGGCATTATTTGAATACGGAAAACCTTTTTTTACATATATTTTTATGGCAGTTCAGATCTTGATTTTTCTGTTAATGGAATGGGCGGGTGGCAGTAAGAGTTCAATAATTTTAATTGACTTCGGAGCTAAATTTAACCCGCTTATTCTGGAAGGGGAATGGTGGCGGTTTGTTACCCCGATGTTTCTTCATATCGGTTTCCTTCATTTATTTATGAACTCGCTGGCCCTGTATTATTTAGGAACTGTGGTTGAAAGAATTTTTGGGAATTTCCGCTTCTTGTTTATTTATCTTATTGCCGGATTTGGCGGTACAATAGCCAGTTTTTTATTCAGTTCAAGTATATCAGCCGGTGCAAGCGGAGCCATTTTCGGATGTTTCGGTGCCCTTCTTTATTTTGGATATATCTACCCGAAGCTGTTTTTTCGGACAATGGGATTAAATATTATCATCATTCTTGCGATTAACCTTTCTTTGGGATTCACGATTTCGGGTATTGATAATGCAGGGCATATCGGCGGCCTTGCAGCTGGTTTTCTTGCAACCGCAATTGTTCACTTTCCGAAACAAAAAAAGCCCGCCCGGCAGGTTCTTTTTTTGGTATTGACAATCGCTGCAGTTGTCTCATCGCTTTTTTACGGATTCAATCATCAGGAAAAAGTGACGGATGAGAATTCAGTTTTTGTTCTTTCGCAATATTATTTAATTAAGGGTGAGGGCAAAAAAGCTTATGAATATATGATTTCATCCCATTATTATGAAGATCATCCTTCTCCGGAATATTTAATGATGCTGGCGGAGGTGGAAATCAATATTAATAAATTTGATGAAGCAAAACAACATTTGCTAAGGGCCGTTGCACAAGACCCGAATCTGCATGAGGCTCATTATTTACTTGCACAAATTTACGGAAGAGCCGGAAATCTGGAAAAGGCTGTCGAACATTTGCAAAAGGCGGTTGAATTGGACCCTTACAACCGTCAATATTCTGAGCAGCTGGATATGTTAAAGCAGCGGAAAGAGGTATTTTTCTAAATTCATTTCTAAGTATGTTTTTTCCCGTGAATGCGAAAGATGTATATAGATAATCAGGAAGAGACAGAACATACTTTGAGGTGGATTATGGAAAGAATCTCGAAAAAACCGGTCAGTGAAAATATCCATGAAAATACCGGTTTTCTGAAAGAAGCACTGGGTGTGGAAAAAAGTTTTGATGTAATCCAACTGGAAGTTAATTATACCGAAAGGGAAATGGCTTTTTATTTTATTGACGGTTTCGTGAAGGATGATATTCTTCTTCTCCTTATGAGGGAATTGTCAAGATTAAAGCCCGAACAACTCGAAACCGATATTTTGTCAAAATTAGTAAAGAAGTATATTCCTTATGTAGAAATAGACACAACGGATGACCTCAATGAAGCGATTAATTCTGTTTTGTCCGGTCAAACCGCATTAATTGCCGATGGTATTGACCGGGCCATTCTCATTGACGCCCGCACCTATCCGGCGCGAACGCCGCAAGAGCCTGATACAGAACGGGTTGTCCGCGGTTCCAGAGACGGCTTTGTTGAAACGCTCGTTTTTAATACGGCTTTGATTCGCAGACGAATCCGTGAACGGACTCTTCGGATGGAATTTTTACAGGCGGGGCGCCGGTCGAAAACAGATATTGTAATTTGCTATATTGAAGATATTGCAGACACTGAACGGGTAAAGCAGTTGAAGGATCATATTTCCAAAATTGATACGGACGGTCTGACAATGGCTGAAAAATCGATTGAAGAGTTTCTTTCCGGACGGCATTGGAGCCCCTTTCCCATGGTAAGATATACAGAACGCCCCGATGTTGCGGCGAGCCACTTATATGAAGGACATATATGCATTATTGTGGACGGCTCCCCGAGTGTCATTGTCACTCCGGTGACGTATTGGCATCATTTGCAGCATGCTGAAGAATACCGGAATAAGCCGATCATCGGAGCTTATTTACGGTTTGTCCGTTTTATAGCCGTATGGGCTTCGATTTTTCTTTTGCCGTTATGGTATTTGCTGGTTATTGATCCCAGTTATATTCCCCAAGGTCTGTCTTTTATCGGACCTGATAAAAACGGGGCCATTCCTTTAATTCTCCAATTTCTCATTGTTGAGATTGGTATTGATATGATCAGGATGGCAGCCATTCATACTCCGTCCGCTTTAGCAACGGCATTGGGTCTCATTGCCGCTTTAATGATTGGGCAGATTGCCGTTGAGGTGGGCTTGCTGACGAATGAAGTCATCCTTTATCTATCTATTGCGGCTTTGGGAACTTTTGCTACACCAAGTTACGAAATGAGCCTGGCGAACCGGCTGATGCGAATTACGTTGCTGATCCTGACAGCACTCTTCCATATTTATGGCTTGATAATCGGGACTGTTGTTATTCTTCTTCTGCTGGCAGGACAAAAGTCATTTGGTGTTCCGTATTTATGGCCCTTTATTCCATTCGATTGGCAGGCATTCAAGGATGTTTTAATCCGTTTTCCCATGCCTCTCCGCAACCGGCGCCCGGTGATTCTGCATCCGAAGGACCCGGATCGGTAAAAATTATACAGCTTTCTCTGGTTAAGAAGAAGGCTGTTTTTTATGCGGTTTCAGCCGTAAGTTAAAGAGTTTTACGAAAACAGGTTTTCCATTTTGAGGCGGCAACTGTTGTGACGCTTTATTTTTTATTCTATACTTGATGTATAGAAAAATTTTTGTAATAAAGAGAAGTGGTATGAGAATGGAGACAATCTATGATATTCAGCAGCTATTGAAAAAATATGGAATTATCGTGTATATTGGCGACCGGATTGCTGATTTGGAGCTGATGGAAGAAGAGGTTAAAGAGTTGTATCGTTCCCAGCTTATTGAAAAAAAAGATTTTGAAATGGCAATCATGCTGCTCAGACATGAGATCAGAATGTTGAAAAAAATATAACAACCGGGAGCAGGTGATACTGTGATGAATGAAAAATGGCTGGCGGGAGTGGATGTTGGCGGAACATATATCAAACTGGCTTTTATCAGTCAAAACGGGGATATATATCATAAGTGGCAAATTAAAACAGATAAGCAATATAAAGGAAAAAATATTATTAAAAATATCGCATATACTCTGGATGATTCATTGTCCGGGCTTGGCAAAACAAAAGCTGATCTTGCCGGAATCGGGATTGGTGTACCGGGACCCGTTGAATATGATACAGGCGAAATTTCTCAATCGGTAAATATCGGATGGCCGGACCATTATCCCGTAAAGAAATTGCTTGAAAAAGAAAGCGGTTTACCTGTTTTTGTTGAGAATGATGCCAATTGTGCGGCGTTGGGAGAATTGTGGAAAGGTTCCGGTCAGGGCGCACGTAATTTAATTTTTGTTACACTGGGCACCGGCGTGGGCGGAGGAATCATTTCCGGTGGAAAAATCGTTCGCGGAGTAAACGGAGCAGGGGGGGAAATTGGTCATATTACTTCAATCCCTGAGGGAGGCGCTCTCTGCAATTGCGGAAAAAGAGGCTGTTTGGAAACGATTGCCTCGGCAACGGGGATAGTCCGGTTGGCTGTTGAAAAAAAGAGGGTTTTTGCAGATTCAGGAAGAAGGACTTTATTAGCTGGAAAGGAAGAGAGTTTTACGGCAAAGGATGTTTTTGATTGCGCCCGCAGCGGAGATTCTCTTTGCCTTGAGGTCACAGAAGAGATGTCCTTTCATTTGGGACTTGCCCTTGCAAATTTGGGCAATGCCTTGAATCCGGAAAAAATTATTATCGGAGGCGGAGTTTCAAAAGCAGGTGAATTCCTTTTAACAAAAGTGCAAACGTATTTTGAAAAATATGCTTTTTCTCCCGTCAGATTGTCCACGAGGCTGGCTCTGGCGTCATTGGGAAATGATGCGGGTGTGATTGGAGCAGCCCGGCTTGTCAAGGAACAGGGGAACTGAGCGCAATAAAAGAGACCGGATCCCTCAAGGAACCGGTCTGATTTCTTTTGTCATCTTTTTGCTGAAAACTCATATGTATCCTATATATCAAGAAGCATCCGTTTTTATGCAAGCATGACGGATGATGCTCTTAGGAGGCGAAAGGATGCAAGTACGAGTTCGTCAGGGTGATACCCTTTCCTATTACAGCCGGTTATTTTCCATTCCATTGCCCATCCTTATGGATTCAAATCCCGGAATAGATCCAATCAGACTTCAGCCCGGGCAAATGGTCAAAATTCCCGGATTTATGACTGAGTCATACGAAAAACGGAAAGGGGATACCCTTCAACAAATTGCAGCCTTAAAAAAAATACCCGTGGACAGCTTGTTGTTGTTGAACGGGAGGGATTATCCCGGTTATTTTCAGGACGGGGAGACAGTCCGGCTTCCTGTGCGTATTAAGAATCCGCTTGTTAAAAGAGGGGTTCCATATGACTTTTCCGCTTTAAGTGATGATTTGGAAAAACTTCGGGCAACCTATCCTTTTATAAGGATTGAAACAATCGGTTACAGTGTGTTGGGAAAACCTCTTTACGAAATCAGATTTGGGAGAGGAGATGTACAAGTTCATTTAAACGCTTCCTTTCATGCCAATGAGTGGATAACCTCATCTATCTTAATGGCATTGTTAAATACGTTTCTTCTTGGTCTTACCAACGGCACTGCTGTTCGGGGGATAGATATCAGGCCTTTGTACTATTCCCGGAATATTTCAATTGTCCCGATGGTGGATCCCGACGGAGTGGATCTCGTTTTGAACGGGCCTCCCGAAGCCATGGAAGAAGAAGTCTTAAAGATGAATAAAGGAAGCAGGGATTTCAGCGGCTGGAAAGCAAATATCCGCGGGGTTGATCTAAATAATCAATATCCTGCAAAATGGGAAATAGAAAAGAAAAGAAAGGAGCCCAAAAGTCCGGCACCGCGGGATTATCCGGGTGATGCCCCTTTGACAGAGCCGGAAGCAATTGCCATGGCCGATTTAGTGAGAAAGAATGATTTTGCCCGGGTGGTGGCTTTGCATACGCAAGGGAAGGAATTTTATTGGGGTTATGAAGGGTTTGAGCCTCCGGAAGCAGAAATTATTGCCCGCCGGTTTGAAAAGGAGAGCGGTTACAAGGCGGTACGTTTTATTGACAGCCATGCGGGTTTTAAAGACTGGTTTATTCAGGAGTATAAAAGACCCGGATTTACGCTCGAACTGGGGGAAGGAGTAAATCCGCTGCCTCTCACCCAATATGAAGAAATATATGAAGATATGCTGGGGCTTTTTTTAGCATCCATTTACCTTTAAAGAAGCCGGACTCCGGCTTTTTTCTATTCATTGCCGCCATTTTGCAAATGTTCGCCGGCAGTTCCCGGAGACAGAATAAAAGCATTTTTCTTTCTTTTGTTACTTGTCTGAGATAATATTTGAAATATAAATGAAATAAAACTGAAACATTTTTCTTGGATAAAACGTATTATATTTTAAAGGGTAAAAAAAGGTGGTGAATGGATGACGCAGACATTTATAGCCTTTTTTAAGGAAAAGAGGATTTTTCTCATCATATCATTGGCATTTATCTTTTTAATTTTATTTTTAAGCGGTTGTAAACAGGAGACTGATTCCGGCACTTTGCCCGCGCAAGACGGCCCTTCATCCGGCAATGATGAAAAGAATCCCTCCGCAGTTGGTGAAAATATTGTTTTGCCGCTGAAGACGGAAGCAGGGGATTTTTATTCTGCTTTCGGATGGACGGACGATCATACATTTGTTTATGTTACTGAATCAAATGAGTCGGCGAATGTTTTCTCCTATGATTTGAAAAAAGGGGAAAACCGGTTATTGTATAAGAGTGAAAATCCGATTGTTTCTTTATATATAAGCCCGACTGGCAAATATATTCTTATTCATTCATCACCGGGTACATATAAGGCAAAGGCAACGGTCATTGACACGAAGGGGAAGGAAATTTTTTCGAAGGATATTATGTCCCTTGACCTGGCCGTTGAATGGAATCCATTTAATGAACATGTTATCGCCTTGACTGCTTTTTCGGAAACTTGGGAATATGATGCTTATTTAATGAATTTGCAGGAAAAAACATTTGCGGACATTCACCTGCCGATGCCTTTTGTTCATTGGATTAATGAGAAAGAAGTTCTTTATTTGGATTGGGATCCTTCATGGATGGAACATTTTGCTCCTTTAAAGAAGTATAATTTGGAGAATGGCAAAAGCGAGAAAATCATGGCTGATGTTTATTATGCGGATGCCCTTGAGGGTGACGGATATGTATTTCTGCTTGTCCGTGATCACAACACGGCGACTTATAATTTTTACACGAGAACTTTAAAGAAAATAAGGTCTTTCAGCATTCCGCATCTGACAAATTTTTCCGATTGGTTGATACCTTATTTTGATTATATTCCGGCCAAGAAACACTTTTTAACTTTTCAGCCTCTTCATGCCGGCGAAGCTGATGTTTACAACAAAAAATTTCAACTTGTATCCTATTCTCTTGACGGCAGTGATAAACAGAATGTTTTATTGGAGGGCGCAGAAAATGAACCGCTGTCCTGTTCTCCGGGAGGGAGTTATTGCCTGTATGGTTTCTATATGGAAAATCTTATAAATTTGCAAACGAAGGAGATTGTTCCTTTACTGGATTTTGAATAGATTTATAGAAATAAATCCATCCGCGCATTAAGAAATGTACGGACGGCTTTTGTTTTCCCGGCAAATATGAAGCATCATTATAGCCGCTTCATATTTGCCGGAAAGTTATTCTTTTCGCTGTTTCATTTTCCCCATGATATAATATGGAACCAATCCAAACCAACGGTAAATGAAATCCGGCTTTGATTCACGTTTTTCCATCCGGTTTTTTTTTCGTTCATCCTTTGGCTGGTCCATATATTTGACGACAGTTTGCGTAATATATTTTACATAATCATTTGTTTTCACGGAACTCACCTGCTTTTTTCTATTTTCTCCCTGTGAATGAAAGAAATTGTTTTAGTTTCCTCCAAATGTAGATATGAATTATTCAAGGTTTTTCTATTAAGCAGTATGCCCCGGAAATGGCTGTTTTTAAACAAATATCTATCCTTTTTCATGCCAGTTTACAATTTTCTTTATTTGCCTGTCATAATAAGCTATTCCATTCACCTCCGCTCTCCCGGGTAAAATGAAAGAATAAGTAATATGCAGCAGTTCACTTCCGGCTTGCGTAATATGGTAGGAGACTGTGCAATCTTTGAATTCAAATACACCGGCTTTCTCATAATCCTCTCCTGAACTGCTAAGGTATTCCTCTGTCTTTTTTATGGCTGTTAAAAAATAAAATTGATTTTTTTCAAATTGTTCAATTTCCTTGTAAAATCTCTTTTCGATTACAAGTTGCGACGCTTTAAAGGAAAGGACAATAGTAAAAAGCATGAGGATGCATAGAGTAACCGGAAAAGCAAAACCCCGTTCATTGCCCGTGAGTTTCCCTGCCGATAAATAAATAGACCGCCGCTTTATGAATATTTTCATGTGTATCCACTGCCTCGATAAAAATCTTTTGTCCGGCAACTTGAAAATGAATGGATTGCAAATCTTGTAACACAATTTCATTGCCCGTAAAGTTTACCTGCCTCCTCAGTTGATTTCCATATTTTTGAAAAGATATTTTTTCGTTGTTAAGAGTCAACACTAAACGATTACTATTATCGGCTTCGGCAAAATCACAACCCCCGGCTTCTTTTTTCAATTGACTGAGAAACAATTCCCATTCCATATTTTGAATTTGTTCCGAAGTATGTTCTTGTTGCAGAAAGATTTGAAAGAAGACCGGGATAAAAACAGCGAGAAGACAAAATACGGAAAACGAAAGCAGCATTTCTCCGAGTGTAAACCCGCGGTTATTCAATTGTTTTACAGCGATTAACATCTTTTTTAAAGGAGTTTTGATAACGGACACAAACTTCGGGTGTATGTTCATCATTTTCACTCCAAATAATGTCGTATAAACATCCATTTCTATTGATGTTCTCATGATTTTCCATAAATCCTTCCACCAAATAACCTTGCATGGCTTCATAGAGGAGATGAATCGCTTCTGTATCTTGTTTTACCTGAACAAGCTGCTTATTGACATGAATGTACATGGGAAGCAAACCGATCGCAATCAGGAGCCAGATGGACAGAGACAATAAAATCTCAGCCAGAAAGAATCCTTCAGTCTTTCACAACATAAAATCTTCCCCTTCCGATTAAAAAAGTCAGCCTGTACCTCACATTCTCTATATTTATATAAATCGAACCGAATTTGGAAATATTTCCATTTGCATTAAACTGCAAATATAGTTTAAGAGAACCTTCATATATTTTTATATCCTCCGGGTAATGTCGTTCCAATAAAATTTCCCCGGTATGGTTCTTAATATAATAATGGTTATTTTCGGGATCAAAATTAAATAAGATTGGCCGCTGCGATGTGAGGGCACAATGTTGTGCATAGAAAATATCCGCTTTCAGATGTGAAAAAAACAGTTCTCTTTCCAAATACGATTGCTGAGGTCTTAAAAGGAGTAAAGAGAAGGAGGCAATCAAGAGGAAAATACTGAGTACAAATACTGTTTCAAGAAGTGTGAAACCTTTTTCATTCTGTCGATTCATGATTTCGGATGATTTCTCCATTCTCCCCGATTTCCATTGCTATTCCGTGTGGGCATTTTTCTTGTCCCGCTTTCAAATAATTTTCTGTAATTAATTCTTCGATGTTTTCCGGTAAACGGCCTTTATCTATTTCAAATGCCTGCACTTGAGCTTCGAGCATGTTTACGTATGCTTCACAGCCTTTCGTGTTGATTGAGGAATTATGTTTTGCAATACTCGGAATTGTTACGAGCAATAATACAGAAATCACCAACAGCACAATCATCATTTCGAGCAATGTAAAACCTTGTTCATTTTTTTTCATAAAAAATCCTCCTTTATATTCCATCCAGCATATGGAACATTGGTAATAAAATAGCTAAATACATGGATATAACGAGAATGCCAATTACCATATAAAGAATCGGCTGAATCTTCCTGATCAGTCCCTCGGTTTTTTCCTCCAGGAGTTTCAGACAATGTTGGCCGAAAAAGGTCAGTTCCTGATGTAGTTTGCCGTTTTCTTCCCCATGCCGGATAATCACCGGCAGATCCCCGGCAAAGAATGGATAGCCTCCGACAATGTCAGCCAAAGTTTCCCCTTTGATCAATGCGCTGCTTATTTCTTTTCCAAGTTGGGAATCCAGTGAATCCTGCCGGTGTTCCGAAAACATCTTTAAAGCCGCCAAAATCGGCAATCCTCCTGAGAGCAAGTAGCCCAACTGGGTGGCAAAATAATGGGTTGTTATCAATCGGATAAAACCGTTGATTACGGGGAGAGATGCCATGAAAGCTCTTTTTCTGACCGGAGAAAACCGGCGGAATATCAAAAGATAGAAACCGGCAAGAAAAGCAGAGCCAAGAAAGAGGAAGAGAATAAGAAACGGGAAAAGGTCACCGGCAAAATATATGAGTTTCATAAAGAAATTAGGGGTTATATCCATTGTCCGGTAAAGAGAGGAATATCCGGGCAACAAAAACCTTTCAACAAAGACAAACAGGACCATCGTCATAGCAACCAAAAACAAAGGGTACAAAGCAATTTTCTTCAATCTTTCCAAATCCTCGTTCCGTTTCAACATCATACTGCTTCCATCCTGAAAGGCTGTTGCCAGAGAGCCGTGATGCCCGGCATAATAAACATAGCCGATTAATGTTTTATGAAAGCCCATTCGCCCGAGAATTTGGTAAAATGGCACACCCTCCTTCAGATCGGCAAGAAAACTGAGAACTTCCTGCCGCCTTGCTTTTTTCATTTGATAAGTCATAGAGTGAATGGCATCTGACAGGGGGTATCCCCTTTCCAGCAATTCACCTGTTTTTTTGAGAAAAGAAGCCTGTTCTTCAATTGTCCAATTACGTCTCCTCATCGGCAACTACCCATTTCGTATACTCGGATTCCTTAATATAGCCCAAAGCAATTCCTTTAGATATGACTTGTTTCAATGTCTTATACGAATTAAATGAGGCTTCCTTTCCTGTCTCTTTCATTGCCGCAAGAAGATCATTTCCGGTTAAAAGTTCAAAAACACTCGCTCTTTTCAGTCTGTCATAGGAAAAACAAAAAGGAGAACATTCCTCTTTACAGAAGGGGCAGGTCAGTTCGACCAGTCTTTGAGCCGTAACGGCAACAAGTGTTTGTTCTATCTCCAGTTTGCTTACTCCGAATTCCAACAGCCTTGCAATTGCTCCTTTCGCATCCCTTGTATGCATCGTTGTTAATACTAAATGTCCTGTGAGAGCCGCTCTCACGGCGATTTTCGCTGTTTCCCCGTCGCGAATTTCTCCTACCATAATGATGTCGGGATCGTGCCGTAAAATTGCTTTTAAACCTGCCGCATAAGTAACTCCGGCTTTTTCATTTACCTGTACTTGGAGAACCGTATCACTCTCCTTTTCAATTGGGTCTTCAAGTGTGATGACACTCCTTTGATAAATTTGTGAAGTTTCATTGAGTAAAGAATACAAGGTGGACGTTTTGCCGCTGCCTGTCGGTCCGGTGAGGATCACCAGCCCGTGGGCATATTGGAGCAAAGCTAAGATTTTTCTTGTAATTGACGGAAACAGGGAAATTCTGTAAAAAGGGATGCGGTTATGCTGGGGAAGAATCCTTATTACAAGGCTTTCTTTGTTGACAGCAGGGAGAGTGGATAAACGAAGCCCCACTGATTGCCCGTTTACGGAAATGGAGTAGGCTCCGCTTTGCGGGCGTCTCCGCTCACCGATATCCATAGATGCCGAGAACTTAAAATGGGAAATCAATCGTTCGCAATGGTCTTGGGGGAGCCGGAATCGCGGAAAAAGTTTGCTTCCTATCCGGTATTGAACGAGTGTGTCTTCTTTGCGGGGAATGATGTGAATGTCGGAAACATAATTTTTGACTGCATCTTTAATAATATTGTCAGCCATGTTTTCAATAAAAGCCAATCATAGAACACCGCCTTTTATTATTTTTAAAAGTTTAATTTAAAATATCACCTCCTGACTTTTATACTATATTCGACGTCGTTCGAAATAATCCTTTAAAAAATTTATATTTTTTTAGACTTTTTTTACCAGAAATCCAGTGACCTTTGTTGTTTATTGCCACAAAAATACCAAAAAGCAACTTAGCAGTAATTAACTTCCGGATGTAAGTATTAATCAGTGTTAACGGGTTGGAAATGGAAAAAATATTTTTAAATGTAAGAAAGCTGTTCAATATTTTGCCATCCATTTGTGAACATTTTCTAAACTTATAGTGTATACAGTGTTAACCTTAAATTACTATATTATAATAAAGGAAACTATCCGTCCTGAGGTGAGTTCAGTGGAAAAAATATTAAAGATTACAAATGTGTTGTCAGATCCTACCAGATACAGTATTTATGAATTTATAACCAGAAAACATCAAGAAGTGACTGTACAGGAAATTGCTGAGCACTTCGATATCCACCCGAATGTAGCCAGGCTTCATTTATCAAAGTTGGAAGATGTGCATATGCTCGTCTCAGAAACAAAAAAGACCGGTAAAGGCGGAAGACCGAGCAGATTGTACCGACTTTCAGATGATGTGATCCAATTAAACTTCCCGTTCAGAGATTATCAACTCCTCGCAAAAATTGCCTTAGAGACTTTATTTTCACTGGGTGAAGCAGGTAAACAAGCTTTGTTTGAAACAGGCAAAAAATTTGGCAATGAGTATATGGAAAGTGAAATTGCCAAAAGATATGGAACAGAAGAACTGACTTTCGATGAAAAACTGGAGATTTTAAAAGAAGCTGCCGAGTTGGCCGGGTTTTATCCGGAATTTGAAGCAAGTGAAGACAAATCGGTCATATATTTTCAAATTTATAACTGTCCGTTCAGGGAATTGGCCCAGAGCCATTATGACCCGGTTTGTCCCACTCATCGTGAATTTTTAAAAGGCATGTTTGAAAGTTTGTTTGGGTCCGTAAAACTTGTGGAAAAGGAAAGTATACCGGAAGGATGCGATTCCTGCTCTTATAAGGCATTAATTTCAATTTAAACGATATCAGTTTACATTTTTTGGCTTTTCGTTTATATTTAAGATAATTGGAATTAATTGCCAATAAGATAAGGGGGGAATCGATGGATCGCATGTATCGGGTCCTCAGCTTTTGGACAGGAATTTTCGCATGTTTGTTTTATCTGGGCGATATGTATCCGGCTGCTGTAATCTTCTTGGCGCAGACTGGATTTTTCCTGTTTCTCGGGCTGCTGCGGCTCTCTGAAAGAATGTATCTTTATCTTTTTGGGGCTTACTTAACGGTCTTCTTTATCGGTTTTACCTACTATACCACTTTTATTATGATCCCTCAATTAGGTCATTAATAATCACACAACGTATGAAAAAAGCGTTGGAAATCTCCCAACGCTTTTTTATATATTAAATGCGGACGGAAGGTTTTTTTGCTGAAGGATGACATGAAAATAGTTGCTGATCCCTCCAGGCATGAGC
>JANWJP010000051.1 GCA_025451895.1 Robertmurraya sp. | reverse complement strand
GGTGCAACAGCCACCCGGTCTGACACTTTCCAGCCGGTCACCTTGCTTCCCACTTCAACAATTTCCCCGGCAAATTCATGTCCGGGAATAATCGGCGAGATGTGTGCTCCTTTTTTATTAATACGGGGGATATCCGAGCCGCAAACACCTACAGCCATAACCTTCAGCAAAACCTCATCTTCCTTTGGCACCGGCATCTCTACATCAACAACATGCAATTGTTTGATGCCTGTCATATGTACTGCTTTCATTTCAGTCCTCTCCTTTTCCGTATAAAGTTAATATTTCTTCTGCTGTTTCTTCATCTGTGAATAGCGTATTTATGAAACCGCCTTTTAAAGCGGCTAATATACTTTCGGCCTTGTGTTTACCGACAGCAATACAAATGCTGTGCTCCTTCTGTTTTATTTCTTCAAGACTGATGCCGATGACCCGGTCATAAAGCTCGCCGGCGGCACGTGTCCCGTCTTTTTTAAAATATCTGGAGCAAATATCACCAATAAAACCTTTTTCCCTCAGGTTCCTGTACTCTTCTTCCGTAAAATAGCCCGCCTGAACCAATACAGAGCTTTCATCGACATTCCCGACAGTAAAAACAACTATATTTGCTTTGTTCATTAATGCGAAAATCTCTTTGATTCTTGAATCCTGCTTAAGAATCCCGGCAATATGTGAGTCGTCAACAAAGGAAGGGGCCTGCAAAATAAACCAGGAGGCCTTAAAATTTTCTGCAAAGTTTATGACAATTTGATCCGCAAAGGTGCTTACATTTCTGTTTGACACACCCCCGTTTAACTGAACGATTATCATGTCTTTTTTTTCGGCAGGAATTAAATGCTCCGATATAAACGTCATGGTTTTCCCCCAGGAAACACCGATAATGTCCCCGTCTGAGACAATCGTATTTAAGTATTGGGAAAATCCTTCGGCCACATTTGATAATGTCAGGCGCTCATCATCCGCCGATGACATTGCCTCCGCCACATAAACATGTTTCAAATGAAAGTGGTCTTTTAGCTTTTGTTCCATTTCCTCCACATGAACAGGAGGAAAATTCAGGACAAAGCGCACAAAGCCAAACTCTCTCGCCTTATTTATTAATCTGCAAACCGTTGACTTAGAAACGTTTTCATTTCTGGCAATTTCATCTTGCTTCATTTCAAGCAAATAATATTTTTTTACCACGCGGATTAATTGCTTTAGCTCTTCCTTTTTCATAGACGCCCCCATAGTGTTGTATTGTATTGTCTGGTTTGGTCTAGTTTCGTGATGTCATGTCTTGTATAGTCATGTGAAATTAATTTAATAACCGGGAAATTATTTTCAAAATAATTATATTACAATAATTTTTCTGTGTCTACCAAAAACTGAAAACGATTCCATAAAATGATCAGTTTTCCGGTTGAATTGTAAGTATTCTTTTAATAAAGGGGAGGACGTATACCCTTGGAGTGCTGTAAAACGGGAGGAAATGAAGGCGGGGTTGAGAGGCCATCTTCCGGGGTGCGGTTTCCATTTCCGGCACTGTATGTGCGCGCGTTTTTTGACAGATTTCCATCATTAGTTGCCGATCGCTGTGTCGCTATTATGGGGAAAGTTTTTCTATAAAAGTAAAGCTCTCAAACTGGTTGAGGACTAAAGATAGATTCTTGGGAATAATTCGGGAGGGCAAAGAAAAGGGGAAGAGTTCTATTTAAGGGCTGTAGGAACCGGTTGAGGTTTTAGAGGAGCAAGGGAAGGGGAGGTTTATTTTGTTCACTAAAGTTGTTTTGGGAAGATTTCGAGGACTTTTGCGGGCGCATTTGACCGCCAGAGTCTTTGCTTGAGGACAGTTTGGGCTTTGTTCGTGACTGTTTTGTCTGTTGAAGCCGTTTATGGGATGGGGACAGACAGTTTGAGGTTTTACAGGAACATTTTGTCGATTTAAGCTGTTTATGGAGACATTTTGAATTTTTTCGCTGCCGTTTTGTCCTCATAAGCCTTTCATGGAGACATTTTGGGCTATTTTCACTGTCAACTTGTCCGCTTAAATCGTTCTTGCAGACTTTTTGAAGTTTTTCACGACCATTTTGTCCTCATAAACCTTTCATGAAGACATTTTGAATCATTTTCCTGACCAACTTGTCCTCATAAAACGCTCATAAAGACATTTTGAACCTATTTCACGGCCGTTTTGTCCTCATAAACCTTTCATGGAGACATTTTGAATCATTTTCGTGACAAACTTGTCCTCATAAACGCTAATAAAGACATTTTGAACTTTTTTCACGGCCATTTTGTCCTCATAAACCCTTCATGAAGACATTCTGAACAATTTTCACACCCACCTTGTCCTCTAGAACCCGTCCATGGAGACATCTTAAACCTTATTACAATCACTTTGTCCACTTAAACCATTCATAAAGATAGTTTAAGCTGATTTCCCGATCAATTTGTCCTCAAAAAACCGATCATAAAGACAGTTTGAAGCTTTTCCTGCCCTTTGTCCGTTAAAGCCATCCTTAATCATTCTCATTCCGAAAAAGCAAAAACCTGCCGGAAGAATCATCTCCCGACAGGCCGGCATAAACCGATTCGCATAAAAATCAGATTTCCCCCGCGGCATTTTCATCTAAACGACAAAAACCAAATCCCTATATCCTCTTTTCCAACCCCACATATTCCGCAATTTCCTCAACCAATGCCTCAATTTCACGGCCGGTGAGATGCTTCGTTTCGATTATATTATGCTTGGCGTCAAATTCATCCCAGCAGTCGGTTAAAATCTTTATGCCCAATTCATCCCGATGCTCATAAAAATAGGTTCCCGGATATGGAGATGTATAGGATAAATAAATCTGGCTGCCTGCATCCCTCAATGTTTTTATAAATTCCTTTGTTTCTCGTATCGATTCTTTTGTATCCTGCGGAAATGGAATCATAAAGGATGAGGAACAATAAATATCCCTATCCCTGCAGGCGGTAATTGCTTTTACGACCTGTTCCTTAGTAATTCCTTTCACCGAATCAAGAATCCTTTGCGAGCCTGACTCAATACCAAATTGGATCGAAACACAGCCGGCATCTGCCATCTCCTCTATCAACTGTTCGTCTACCGTGTCTACCCTGGTGGAGCATCCCCACCGGATTTGATAAGGCAACTGCTTTATAAGTTTCAAGAGGTTCCTTACCCATTTTTTATTAACGGTGAAAAGATCATCCGCAAAAAAGGTGTATTCCGTCCCATAATACTCGTGAAGGAACCTTATTTCTTTAATAATATTCTCCGGACTCCGCGGCCTCCGATGCCCCTCCCAAATAGCTGAGGCAGAATAAAACGGGCATTTAAAAGGACAGCCACCCCTGGCCGTGGAGATATTCCATTTTTCTTCATAGAATTCCAGGGGAAATAGTTCCCGTGCCGGATATGGCAGTTTATCCGGATCTAACAGCTCCCGACGCGTGTTCAGCTTGATTTGGCCGCTTTCATCCTTATAGCCGATTCCTTTTATTTGAGCTAAATCCCCCTTGCCTTCCATTAAAAAAGCAGCCAATTCGGCCATGGTTGCTTCTCCTTCGCCGATAACGACAAAGTCCACAGCCGGTTCCGAAAGAGCCTCTTCCGGAAGAATCGTTACATGGGGACGTAATGGGCAAGTATTTTTACCGTTCCGGTCAAGATCACTCCGGCAATCCCGATAATCCAGCACGGATAGACGAGCCGCTCAATGAAAAGGAACTTCTCTTCCTTAGGACCTTTTTGCCGGTCAATAATGCTTTATAGTGCAGCAATGCCCCTTTGAGGTATCCTTTTCTCGGCATCATTGTTTTCCATTCACCGGTAACAATCACTCTCGTAATGTAAAAACTTGCACCAAAGAAGAAAAATATAATCCCCATGAAATGCATATTCATCGCAAAAGCGATTGCTTCCACATTGGTGATAAACCTTGGGATAAAAAGCGTTCCCAGGGCAACTTCCGTAATGATTAATGTGAGAATTCCCAGAGCGTTCGTCCAATGCTGCGTGAAAAATAATTCACTGAGCCTCTCCACTATTCCATCGATAATTCTTTCTTTTTTCTCCTTATAATTCAGCGTTCCAAGGAAAATCCCCAAGCACAGTGCAACCGGCAAAAGTGCAACGGCAGAGTCAAACAGCAAATTATATGTGCTTGAATCCCCGTTCCCGGCTCTGAATACAAAAAGCTGTGATGCTTCATAAGCAAAATAAATGGAAACGCCGAAAGCGATAAAAATCGCAATTCCAATTGGAAGTCTGGTTTTCATCCCTCACCCCGCCTTTCAATATTGCAGTTTTTTCGGAGAAAATTCCTTCTCCAATATTTTTTGAAAATACCGAATAATCAGTCTATTTTTAGCAGTTTCCTGTTCCTTTTCTCAAATCACCTCCTCCGCTTTCCATACATAAAAGGAGAGTTTAAACAAACCCTCCTTCAAAAGAAGTATATATTTATATAATTATTTACCGGACGCACTCTGAATATGGCTGTATTTTATCCTTCTGCGGATAATGGGCTTTTATCTTCCAGATCATTGATAACTCTGCCCATTGAGGTATATTGAACAGCTTTCTTTCCTCTCAAATACCCGACGACTTCAATGTTCAGGAACTTTGCCAATTCAACAGCCTGTTTTGTTGCCGCTGTTCTCGAACCAACGACAGCAAACCCGAATTTGGCTGCTTTGGACAGCATTTCATAAGAGATTCTTCCCGATGTTAACAAAAGAAGATTGTCCGGTTGAAGCCCGTTGCGAAAAGCATAGCCAATCACCTTATCCACCGCATTATGCCGTCCGATGTCCTCTCTTACCGTGATTTGTCCGTCGGGCTGAACAATACAGGCTCCATGCATTCCTCCGGTTCCCAGATACATCGGAGAATTTCTGGCCAATTCACTCTGTTTCTTTAACAAATAACTTAAGAAATAAGTATTATTGTTGTTTTTGACCTTTTGAAACCTTTTCACATCGGTCATCGAAAAAAAGGTCACACCCCTGCCGCATCCGGCAGTATAATGCTTTTTCTTTGAAAACATTTTTTCCACATCTATTTCCTTGCTTAAAACAACAGAAATTCTTCCCTCTGTGATTTTAATAGAGCTGATATCTTCCGGTCTG
>JANWJP010000050.1 GCA_025451895.1 Robertmurraya sp. | reverse complement strand
TGAAAAAATGATTGAAACAAAACAAGCCTGCCATTCGTGTAAGGGGCAGAATGGTTTTGAGAGAGGAGAATATCAATGGCAGTCATTGAAATAGAGGGCTTGCATAAAAGCTACCGGAAATTTCAAGCCTTAAAAAATATTAATCTGGAAATAGAAACGGGCCTGTTTGGCCTTCTTGGTCCAAATGGAGCGGGAAAATCCACCTTAATGCAAATCCTCAGCACGATTCTTCCGTTTGAAAAAGGAAAAGTTTCTATTTACAACTTTGATTTAGTAGGGGAAGGAAACAAGGTGAGGGAACTGCTCGGCTATTTGCCTCAGTATTTTCATGTTCCCGGTCAATTCACAGGCAGGGAATTTCTCCATTATGTCGCATCCATGAAGGGTGTGACAGAGCGGGAGGAAAGGCATGCCCGGGTGGAGGACCTGTTGGAAAAGGTAAATCTGCTGGAGGCGGCAAACAAAAAAATTAAAAGCTATTCTGGAGGAATGAACGGAGACTGGGAATCGCCCAGGCGCTGATTGGCAACCCGAAATTAATTATTCTTGATGAACCGACAGCGGGGCTTGATCCGTCGGAAAGAGTCCGTTTCCGAAATCTATTGGAAAAATTAAGCAAGGATCGTTGCATTATTTTATCCACTCATATAATCAGTGACATTGAATCAAGCTGCGATCATGCCGCGGTGATTAACCAGGGAGAGGTTCTTTTTCGGGGTTCCGTTGATGCATTAGCCGGAAAAGCCAAAAATGCTGTTTGGGAGTTGACTGCCCCTTATTCCCAATATGACCGGATTGAAAAGGAATATGTGATTATTTCCAGCCGGAAAGAAAGGGACCATGTTGTTTTCCGCATTCTTGCAAGCGAAAAGCCAAATGCAGAAGCACTCCCCGTACAACCGGGCATTGAGGACGGCTATATGGCGTTAATAAACGGGGTGATAGCATGAAACTGCTCAAGTTTGTGATTCAGAGTGAGGGATTGCTGCTGAGCCGCAATAAAATTTTAGCCGTTCCGCTTTTGATCAATATTTTGTTATGGGGATACGTTGTCATTTCTTATGAGATCCGGTCCGCCGGCTATAAGGAAAGGGCCGCGGTATTCTACAGCAGCTTTATGTGGATTTTGCTGCTTAATCTTCTAATTGTCGGACTTTTTGCCGTCTATATGGCAGGCAAAGACCGGGAAACGAAATTTGAACAATTGGTTGCCACATACCGGATAAAAAATACCGAATGGCTGCTCGGCAAATGGCTGGTTGCCCAATTGTACGGATTAATTATTACATTGATTACGGTTGTTGTTCAGGGGATCTGGTTTGTAACCGGAGCGATTTCCGCAGGAGAATGGGCCCGGAATATTTTTTATGTGTTTATCCAAATGGAAGGCGCCTTTATAATCCTCATCTCGTTTGGATTTTTGTTTGCAGTTCTAATAAAGAATATGTTTGCCTATTTGGCTGTACCGGTGTTGTTAATACTCAGCCTGACTCTCCCTTTTGATAATGTGGGAACGGCCTTAACTTATCAAAACCCGAGACTGCATTTGTTGACGCCATTTGATTATATGTTTATCGGGACACCTTATGAATCGATGTGGGGGATTGAACGGGTTTTTTCCGGTACAATTCTCCATCAAGCCAGTGTAATTTTTTCCGGAATCGTTTTATTCCTTATCGTGTTGGTTATATTCCGGCGCACACGGCTTACAGGCAAAGAAAAGAAATGGGTGCCTGCTCTCATTGCACTTTTTCTGTTACCGGCTGTTGTTCTTGGCTGGATGAGGTTCGGAGAATATGACCGGGCGTTAAAAAGATTTATCGAAACCGGGAAGCTCTATGCTGCATCTTATGACGAAAATGAGTCTGAATCGTATTCGGAGTGGTGGAATTCTTATTATGATTATTATTTGGATGACCGGCCCTATGAGTTTTCCATGAAAAAAGCTCATTTAAATGCAGAGTTGCTGCCAAACCATCATCTCCGTGTTGACAGCCAATTAACGATAAAAAACAATGGTGATACTCCGGCAAAAGATGTCTATCTCACCTTGTATCACGGTTTAAAGGTAGAGGAATGCACGAGCCCGAGGGAGATGACATTTTCCAGGGAAAAGGATTTTATAAAACTGAATTTTAACGAAGAAATTCAGCCTGATGAAGAAGTGGAAGTCATGTTAAGTTATGGCGGGGATATTTTGCAGTATCGTTGGGATGCTTATGTGGAACATGCATTTATCGATGACCATCGAATTTATCTTCCAAAAGAGGCCGGATGGTACCCTCTGATTGGAAAACGCCCGTTGGTGATCGCGCGTGAACATGATGAAAGATATGTTCATTTTGAAATGAGAAATGCAAGACTTGCAGAAGATACTTCCACCGAGTTTATTGTTGAAATAAAAAATAAAGATCTTAATATTCCGCTGGTTTTAACGGTTCCTGAAATAAAGGACGGATTGTTTCACGGCCGCACGCAGTACGGCTTATCTTTAGTCGGTGGCAATATTAAAGAAGCAAGCGCCGGGGAGATAAGAGTGATCGCCCATCCCGAGGTTCTCTCAGGGGCAGTGAAACTGATTGAAAAATATGACAAGGTTTGGAGTTTTACAGAAAATTTATTTGATGTGGCGATTAAACCTTCCGTTATTTATGTGTTGCCGGAAGAGCATGATTATCTTGTAGAAGAGTCAGCGAACAGCGGTTTTTATACGTTTAGCAGCAATGACATAAAACCGGACAGTGACGAAAATTTTGCTTATGAATTGACGCAGGAATTGCTGGGGGAAAAGTCCAGGGAGCAGCACAGTGAAAGTTTCAACATATTCTATCAGGCAACCGCATGGCTGATTTTGAATGAACTGAAAGAAGGGCCGGGGTTAAAGGAATGGTATACAACAGTCTGGTTGACGGAGGACGAATACACGCCTCTTATTGACAAACTGGATTACTTTGAAAAAAAGGGAGAATTGAACCGGGTGATGAAGCATCTGTATGATTATTTAAACGGGCTGGAGAAAGGGCAAGAATTTAATATGGATGAAGCCTTAAAACAGTACGAAGGAGAAGCGGGACAATGAATGGATTTGCCATCAGACTGCGGCTTTTTCTTAAACTGTGGTTTTCTTCTCTCTATTCCTTAATGATTATGGCGCTTATCCCGATTGCAGGTCTGATTATTTATAATTCCGGCACCTTTCCGATTGAGGTTTTATCAAGTATGATTTATGAAAAAGGGGCTCCAATTTGGCTTGTATTGATTCTGCAATGGTGTTTTTCAATAGATTTGGATTCGAAGTTTTACCATCAGTTGATTACGTATTCGGTCACAAGGGGCGGCTATTTGTTTGAACGTGCTGCCTTTGGAATGATTATTTTTTCGGGACTGGCAGTTTTGGTTACGTTGTCGCTGGGATTTATTACAGGAAGCTATTTGTGGAAGAGCCTTGTTTTTACACTCCCAATCTATCTGGCTTTTGGCGGATTTGTCATGCTGGGAACGATGTTAGGAAAGCATTCCCTGGGGGGATTAATAGCCGGAATCCTTTTTTGGATGATTATTCTGTTTGCCGGCGCTTTGTTGAAAGAATTAAATGCAATCTTGCTGCCATATGCAAGTGTCTGGAGCTTTGTGAGCGGCGAGAGTGTTTTTGGGGCAGCGGAACATCAATGGATTCTTTTGAACCGATCGTTTTATGCCGGTTTAGGTCTATTATTTATGGCAGGAAGTATTTTTATTATCAACCGGAAGACTGCTTGAAAGGGGTGGGAAAATGCAGGATGAAGAATATATGCGGCAATTGTCATCAGGGATAGATTCGGCCTTTGATGTCCTGGTTTTCCGCTATCATAAGCCTCTTTTTGGTTATGTATATCGTCTGCTGCATGATGAAAAATTGGCGGAGGACATCGTTCAGGAGACATTTCTGAAAATCTACCAACAGGGACAAAAAGGATTTGTGCCTGAACAGTTTAAACCGTGGATGTATAAAATTGCAACCAATCTTTGTAAAGATCATTGGAGAAAGCCTGCATCCCGCCGGGAGTATATAACGGATAAGGACATGATGAAAAAAGACCGGGTTTCTCATATTATTGATCATCAGCTGGAACGGCAGTGGATGGTAGAATCCTTGAATCAACTTTCGCTTGATTACCGGACTGTCCTGTATTTGCGGTTTTACCAGAATTTACAATACTCGGAAATTGCTCTTGCTTTGGATATTCCAATCAATACTGTAAAAACAAGAATTGCCAGGGGCTTGAAGCAGCTTGAAAAAATTTTAATCGCTGATAAACGGAAAGGGGTGGGCAGAAATGAATAACGATCAAGAATTGGAGATTTTGGAGAAAGAGTGGAAATCCCGTTTCGATCGTTTTACCGCCCCTGAGCCGTCGCGGGAGATGACGCTGGAGTTAATTAAACGGATCAAAGAGGCGGAGAGGGATGAAAGACCGGTTGATTTGCGCAAGGAGTTGGAGGAAGCCCAGTATTCTCTTTCAACGAAAGAAAAAATAGCCAATCTGTTTTTGTCGCAGTGGAATTTTTATGGTGCAAAAACCTGGCTTTTAACGGGACTGGTTATGGCTGTCATTACTTTTACAATAAGTGAAAATTCGGCAGATGCACAGGCGGGATTCTTGAGTTGGATTAAGTGGATGACCCTGATCGTGATTGCCGTTATCGGTTACGCATTCCGTCCTGAAAATGAAGGAAATGAGATGCTTGAAACGTTGAGCTATTATCCGCTCACGCTGCAATTGTTTACCCGTTTTATGATTGTGGTTGGATTCCAGTTTGTCCTTACGCTGCCATTGAGTTTTGTTGTCTTGGGAAAAGAAGCAACGGCCTTATATCTGGTCAGTACATTTATGCCTGTGTTCTTTTTCGGTGCGTTCGGATTTGCCGGAACATTTTGGCTGGGACCAAAAGCGGGATTATTCCTCACACTGGTTTTATGGTTCAGTCAGGTATTCGTAAAGAAAAAAATATTGTTTCAGGCGCCCGGTGATGAACATTTTCTAATCATGAATTTGGCGCTGCTCGGACTGTCAGTTCTTCTGATAAGTACCACATTTTTAAGAAACCGGTTTATGGAGAAATGGAAATGAGAATTGATTTGTATGGTGTGGACTATTCAGCGGAGGGTCAAAAGATTCTGGAGCAAATCACCTGTTCACTTACAACCGGAGTGACATATGTTGTCGGAAAAAATGGAGCCGGGAAGACAACGCTTTTAAAGCTTCTTTCCACAATCATTCAGCCGGAAACAGGAGAAATCAGGTATACCGTTTTAGTACGGGATAAAGAGATGGGGACCTACCGAAAAAGGTTAAAACCCGAAGACATCAGAAAAATCATTGGATTTCTGCCGCAGCATTTTACAGGACATTCAGATATGACAGTGGAAAAATATTTAACATATATGGCTTATCATAAGGGAATTCCCCGCCGGCTTGTAAAAAGCACGGTGGGGAAATGGCTGGATGATTGCCATTTAACGAATATAAAACATAAAAAGCTTCGCCATCTTTCGGGAGGACAGCGGCAAAAAACAGGCCTGATTCAGGCACTCATTAATCTACCGCGGATTCTAATCCTGGACGAACCTTTTGAAGGACTGGACAGAGAAGAGCGCCGCTATTTTCAACGAACCATCGAGCGTCTGGCCTTTCACAGCATCGTCATCATCAGCACCCATCTAATTGAAGAAATCCCCCGCTCCGGCGAAGACAGGATTCTCTTCCTGAGCGGCGGCAAACTGGACTACTTTGGCGGTACTGAACACCTCGAAAACATAAGCCAAAAAATAAAAGAAATGTGAGGATGAATTGGCGGAATTCGACAAATTTCGACAGGTGACAGGCACCGCCGATTCTGCTACAATAAGAAAGGATTAAAATTGTTTGGAGGATTATTAGAAAATGACACATTCGATGAGACTTCGTTTCCCGGCTTTGAACCAGTAATTGAATAAGGTCAAAGGCTCTGTCTGTGTACAGGGTAAGGGAGCAGTCTGTCCTTTTTTAATAATCTTCTTTTATTAACAGAGTGATTGAAAGGAATAAAGGCAGAGTGATCTGTCTTTTTTTTTGCGGGAATTATTTCTGTCCATGAATACGTACTTAAGTTTTTGGACGTTTTGTTCATCGGCCCCCGGCTGTTTTGCCTTCGAGGGTTTATTTCCTGTTTGTTTTTTTACTGTTAATTAATGAAGTTAAGACTTTTTCCTTTCCTTAAAGAAATCACAGGCAGAGCCACCTGTGATTTTTTTGCTTTTAAGTGATTTGCGGGTATTTTTTTCAAAGGCAAATAAGGAGAATGGAGGGGAAAAGTCATGCAGTTTTTACTATTTTATTGATACGATACGGGCTTAACCTTTAGGCTCGTATCGGTCTTTGCTGCCGATACGGAATAACTCTATTTCGGGAGGTAGCAAGAAAATGGAGAAAATAATTTTTGAATTAAAAAATATTGAAGTCAGTTTTTTAGATAAAACCATATTAAACATAGATCGTCTGGCGATCCATCAATTTGATCGTATTGGCATTGTCGGAAAAAATGGGGCAGGGAAAAGCACTCTGTTAAAACTTCTTGCCGGAATCATTCAACCATCAAAAGGTACGGTCAACCGGTATGCAAACTTTGGTTATTTTCAACAAGTGGAAGCACCAAAGAATGGTGAAGCCGATCCCGTATTGCTTGGGAAATTAAATGTTCCGCAAAATAATGTCGGTTTAAGCGGCGGTGAACAAACGAGGTTAAAACTGGCGCAATTGTTCACCCATTATCATGACGCTTTATTAATTGATGAACCGACTACACATTTGGATCGGGAGGGAATTTCGTTTTTGCTTGATGAGTTGCGGTATTACTATGGCGCTTTGGTTCTTGTCAGTCATGATCGGGCTGTGCTCGACGAACTCGTGACGACGATATGGGAGGTCAAAGACGGAAAAATTGTTGTTTATGCAGGAAATTACAGTGATTATACCGTTCAAAAACAGCTTGAGCACAAGCAGCAAAACGAGGCCCGGGAACAATACTTGAAGGAAAAGAGCCGTCTTGAAAAGGCAGCCCGTGAAAAAATGAACAAGGCTAAAAAAATGGCCAAGGTATCATCGGGGAAAAGAAAAGAGGGCACGAACCGGATGTTTGAGACAAAATCAAAGGGTACCGGCCAAAAAGCCCTTCAGAGTACAGCCAAAGCAATCCTGCAACGAATTGACAGACTTCCGGAAGTTGAAGAGGTCAAAGAAGAAAAGCCGATTGTATTCCACCAGCCAAAGGCTTTGGCATTGCATAATAAGTTTCCAATCATGGCCGAACGGCTGACTCTGCGGGTAGAGGATCATGTGTTATTGGAAGAAGTGAGTTTCCAAATTCCGCTTGGTAAAACAATTGGCATCACCGGCAAAAATGGAAGTGGAAAGAGCAAGTTGTTAAAGGCAATTGCGAACAAAGAAGCCGGTCTTGTTATTTCTCCTAAAGCAAAGATTGGCTATTTTCAGCAAATGAGCTATCAATTTGCAAGTGATGAAACGGTTTTGCAATTTTTGAAAAACCGCTCAGATTACAATGAAGGATTCCTGAGAACCGTTTTGCATTCCATGCAGTTTGCCGGTACGGACATCCGCAAAAAGGTGACATCATTAAGCGGCGGTGAAGCGGTCCGGATTCAGCTATGTCAATTATTCTTGGGTGAATATAATATTTTGTTGTTGGATGAACCGACTAATTTCCTCGATATACCGGCGATTGAAGCGTTGGAAAGATTTATTGCCGGCTACCGGGGCACCATCATCATTGTTTCTCATGATCAAAGATTTATAAATCATATTGCCGAAGTGCATTTTCATATTTCTGATAAACAAATCATTCAAAAGTGATTCAAATCAGGGTGTCCGGGCGGAATATGCCAAATTTAGATGGTTTTATAAATATCCCCAAATAAAGAGCAACAAAAATCCCCGAGCCTTTACTTGAAGGGTCGGGGAATTTAACCTTTTTGCATCTAAGGAAAATACATCGGCAGGTGACAGGCACCTTTACTTTCGCCGCAGCTGCCAAGTTTTAAATGCCCAGACATTAAGAAAGAGCCAAAAAGAGCTGAACAAGAATGCACCGAGGATATCACTCGGGTAATGGGCACCTAAGTAAATTCTGCTAAAGCCGATCGCAAAAATGAAAAGGACAGATATTGAGATGAGTATGATTCTGCCGCTTTTCTTGGGGATATGTCTCCACAGAAGGAAAGTAAGAATTCCGTACAGAGATAACGCCGCCATGGTATGCCCGCTCGGGAAACTGAAGCCTTCCTCTGCCACCATTGTATAAAGGGTCGGCCGCTCTCTTTGGAACAACGATTTTAGTAAAAGATTTAATGCTGTCGAACCTGCGAGAACAATGATAAACAAAATCAATTCTTTGCGCTGTCCAAAGATTGTATACAGGATTCCCATCATAATTAATGAAATAACGATCACGCTCACAGTATTTCCAACAAAGGAAAAGAATTCCATAACTGTTGTATTAAACGGGTTTTTCAATTCTTGAACATTTTCTATGATCCATGTATCAATGGTTTCTATCATGTTCGTGTTTAACATAGCTGCCAAAAGTACAAAACCGCTAATAGAAAGAACGCTCAGTATTAATAATGAAGGATGATAAATCTTCATATTCCCCAACTCACCCCGGTATTATTATTGTTCGTTTCAAATCTCTATTTTATATGGACGAAATACCATGCTACCTATTTTAAAGCAAACTCAGACAAAATTATACTCAATGTAAGTAAACAATCACAAAAAAGGGAATACTGGAAAGCAAAACCAAACAAAATCAAAAAAAGTATAACACAACCATTGAATAATACACCATTAATTACAAAAAATGCAATAAATTCCTCCTATTCGACAGGTGACAGGCACCTATCCAAACAGCATTGAAAGGGGAACAATATTGAGTGGGTAAGAAGAGGTTTTTGGCGGTTTTAAGTTTTTTGTTAATTTTTTTGTTTGCAGCCGGTTGTACTCAGCGGCCTTCTGATCATTTAGATCCCGCTCCGGTGCATGAAGCGGAGACTGGAACGGGAATAAGCAAAAAAACTGCTCCGGATGACAGCGGGGGAGAGAACGGGCCTGCTTCGGAAAATGCGACAGGGACGGAGCAGAACAAGGGTAATCAAGAAATACAAGAAAAAGGCAAGGCCGGCGGTGGACCGTCGAATATACTTTCGACCATGAAGGTGCATTATATCGATGTCGGCCAGGGAGATTCAACTTTAATTCAGTTTTCCGACGGGGATGAAGATTATACGATTTTAATTGATGCGGGAACATGGCAAAGAACAGATGTGGTCGAGTACCTTCAATCACAAAAGGTTACAACGATTGATTTGGCAATTGCGACCCATCCTGATGCGGATCACATCGGCCAAATGGACAAGGTCATCAATCAGTTTAATGTAGGTGAGATTTGGCTGTCCGGTAACACGAGTGCATCAAGAACTTTTCAAAGATTGCTGGAGGCCATTGACAACAATAACACAGATTATTATGAGCCGAGAATGGGAGAAGAATTTGAGATTGGTCCCCTGCAAATCGATGTATTATATCCGAAAACCATCACGGGTAAAAATAATACAGAATCCATTTCTTTAAAATTAACTTACGGTGATGTTGTATTTATTTTTACGGGAGATGCTGACCGGGATGCTGAATTAACCATGCTTAAAAGCGGGTTTAATTTGAACGGAGATATCTTACATATCGGCCATCACGGCTCAAATACTTCTACCCATCCATCCTTTTTGCAGGCTGTGACACCGTCCATAGCCATTTACAGTGCAGCTGAAGGAAACAGCTATGGCCATCCCCATGCAGAAGTTGTCAATTTGGTGCAAAGTTCGGGGATCAAACTGTACGGGACAGATGTTCATGGAACGATTATCGTGTCAACGGATGGCAAGACCTATACTGTTACAACAAAAAAGTCGGGTAAAGTTACGGCGGGAACACGCAGCGGTACTGCCAAAAAACCGGAGTCTGCGGCTCCGTCCCCATCTCCGTCCACGTCTCCTGCACAGGCACCGCCGTCAAAAAAGGAACAGGAATCAAAGCCTGCTCCGGCGAATAACAACTGTATCAATCTAAATTCTGCTTCTGCAGGGGAATTGCAACGAATTATCCATATCGGCCCGGCCAGAGCCAAACAATTAATTGAGTTAAGGCCGTTCAGTTCCGTCGATGACTTGCAAAGGATTAACGGAATCGGCCCGTCAAGGCTGAAGGATATTAAATCGCAAGGATTAGCATGTGTTGGAGGGTAAATGATGAAAGGATATTTGGATAGAATTGAGGACGGAAAATGGGCAGTGATTCTGGTGGAAGAAATCGGCGATGAGTTTATTATTCCCGTTGAAAAACTGCCTGAAGGAATCTCTGTAAAATCCTATTTTAATTTGACAATCGAAAACGGAGAGCTTACTTCCATCGTCTTTGATCCGGAAACGACCGCTCAAGAAGTGCAAAAAACAGAGGAATTGCTGGCAAAGATCCGGGCAAAAAGCCGGGGCAGCAAATTTAAGAAAAAATAAAAACGCCTTTTTGGGCGTTTTTATTTTGGCCAATTAATTAAATATAGGAGGAAACGGAATGTTAGCTTGCAGCTTTTTTTGAAGAAACTTCAAAATTTTTTGAACAGTATTCTTAACATAATGTAAAAATGGTATATTTTAATTAACGTATTTTCAGGAGCTGGGGTGAACCGGATATATGAAAAGAAAACTGTTTTTTTATATTGATTCTTACGTTCGCTGCAGTTGCCATTGTATTCGCCGCAATGGAGCGGGAACTTTTTTCTGATATTTTTTTGTATTTGATGTTTATTGTGGCGGGAGTATCGTTACTGGTCATTAAAAAGACCAATCTTTCAAGTAAGGCGCGAAAATTGCAATACAGCGCAGGCACCTTTATTATTGTATTTTCTGTTGTCAAAATAGCACAACTTATCTTATAGTCAAGCACCCGCAGAATTTCTAAAAATCAAACCCAGGCTCCGCCATCTTAATATGGCCGGGGCTTTTTTATCAGCATTCAAAATAATAACAGAGCCTGAGCCGCACATTGACCGAACCGCCTCTTTAGAAAAAAATCTTCGGGACAAGTTCCCGGTTTATTTTTTGTCCCTCTTTGGTAATGTTATATTTCAAAAACTGATCAAATTATACATAATTTTAATAAAATAACATTTCTAAAAGTCGTCCTCAGATAACTTCATCAAAAGTAAAAAATATCAATTCTTTTCAAAATGCAGAACTTTTATCCTGTTTTTCAAATTTATCTTATGAGAGATTTCGAGAATTTTGTCGAAAAAAGTTATACGTTCACAGATTATGTGACAAAAGTCACTGTTATTCCGCAAATATTCATATATGATTATATTATAATGACTAGTAAGAAAACTCCATAAATTCATACTATATGGGAAATAACAAATACATATAACGTTATTACTATAATAATGTTGTTTTCAAAACGAACATCAAGAGTTTTTATAAAATAAATTTTTTCTAAACGATATTTGGCGCGTTAAGAACATTCGTAAAGGGGATT
>JANWJP010000049.1 GCA_025451895.1 Robertmurraya sp. | reverse complement strand
TTCACAACCTTTAAAATCAAAAGATTAATGTCTAATGGTTATCAATTTTCGGAAATAGAAATTGTATTTCAAATCCTACTCCGTACTGTGATTCAACCTCAATTTCAATTTGCAATTCATCGCATAATTTCTTTACAAGATACAATCCTATCCCAGTTGACTGTTTTTTACTAGGATTATCTCCTGTAAATCCTTTATCAAAAATGAATGGAAGATCCGATTTAAGCACCCCAATTCCATTATCAGATATTCTTAAATAATACCGTTTCATAATGCTGTCAAAACCAGTTTTTAACCATATAAATCTATCAATTTCTTCATTAGAATATTTAATTGCATTTACAAATATTTGCGTAAAAATGAACTGAAGTGCTTTTTTATCTGACACAATTGGGACATCTTTCATTTGAGAAACAATACTAACTTCTTTTTCATCCAGTAATGCCTGAAGTTCAAACAGTGCTTCTTCACAGCAGTTACTGAGCGAAATTCTCTCTAAGCGATAATCAACATGGTCTGCCTGTAATCTTGCGTAAAATAATATTTGTTCAACATTATCACTGATGTTAATTCTTGCATGCTCAATTCTCTGATATACCAATTCAGACATTTCTTCCTTACGGTTTTCCAAAATCAAGGTTACTAAAGAAATCGGAGCCTTTATCTCATGAACCCAACTTTCAATAAATTCTTCATAATCTATGGTTTGCAGCTTGGCTTTATCTAATTGGTCATTTAATCTACGTAATGTATTACCTAAATAGTTCACCTTTTCTTTATTCAATTTACCAATTGATTTAATCAATTCGCTCTCATGCTCCTGCGAGGGTTCTCTAAAAAAATCATAGAAGGCTCTGTCTTGTTTTTCTTGCCTTTTCCAAGCAAGAATCATACCAAGCACAATAACAGTAAAAGAAAAAGTAATCATGATACCAACAAGAAGTCTAAATGTTTCTGGATACGCTACCCATGCAAGAAATATAAAAAAGGCATCACTTATACAAAGGAGTATTATCCAAGGTTGTGATTCCTTTAGAATATTTAGCCAATCAGTTGGCTTCATAAGGAATCATCTCCTATTAGCTGGTAGCCAACTCCTCTGATAGTCTTGATTCGAT
Source organism: Robertmurraya sp. (assembly GCA_025451895.1). Lineage (GTDB taxonomy): Bacteria > Bacillota > Bacilli > Bacillales > Cytobacillaceae > CALKIU01. Next base: position 21,101 of record JANWJP010000049.1, on the reverse strand, counting down.
TAGACAATCCTACCCCATCAAGAGTTTTGCGCAACCTAGTCATATTCACTTGTAGTATGTTCTCATCTACATAGTCGCTGCTTCCCCATAGCAGATGAAAAAGCTCTTCCTTTTTTACTACTGAGGGGGAAGCTTTTACCAAAGCCTTTATAATAATCCCTTCATTCTCCGATAATGAAATAGAATCTTTACCAACATACAATATATTTGCAAGCTCATCTATCTGGAAATCACCAGCATCTAATAGAACATGCATATTTTTATATAAGTGAAGCAACTTTTGAACCCTTGCAATCAGTCGCTTAGGATGGCAGGGTTTGGTTAAATAATCATCTGCACCTAAATCTAATGCATGCAGCTCGTCACTAAGTTGATTACGTGAAGTCAGCACTAAAATGGGGCCAATTCCCTTAGTCTTTAATGCACGGCAAATATCAAATCCAGATAGATTAGGTAAATTTAGATCTAATAAAATTAACGAAGGAGAAGCTGAAATAATATCTTTCACGGGGGTATCGAAAGAAGAGATACACTCTACAGAGTATCCCTCTTTCTCTAAAATATTTTGCAGCTCTTCACGTAGAAAAACATCGTCCTCAACAATGACTATCCTTTCCACGCATTCATCCCCCCTACCCTATCTCTTTTATTTTTTTAATTTCTTCATCACTCTTTCGCTGAATCATCCAAATATAACAAAATTCAAAAACCACAAATACAATTAGAGAAATCACTATTGTACTAGTACCATGATTTATGTTTATTGAATTCGGGAAAGTTTCCAACAAAGACCAAATACCAAAAATAGAACTGATCAATGCTACGGAGATGACTAAACCAAAATATAACCAAATTTGTATCCTTGCTGATGAACATAGAGATTCAACACTTGCTCCTAGCATAGCGACTGTGGAATATCTATGTCTCGTACTTTTTTGCTGCATAAGAAACTTTAATCCTAACACCGTATTTGCAATGATTAGGAACATTATACCTAGATAGAATGTTGTATAACTTCCTGCGACTGTGTAAAATAGCTGTCTCCCCATACTTGATAGATAACTTTCATATTCTAAACCAGAGGTATTGAGCAATTCATCTACTTCATACATGGCTTGCATTAAACCTTTTTCTTGAACAAAATCAAAATTTAAAACCAAATTCCAGAGGTATGAATCCTGTGAACTCACGGTAAAGTTATCATAGATATCATCCGGTACAATTAATGCGTATGAAAGAGTAATAGCTCTATCTGCAACAACATTACTTGTATATAGTTTTGATGTTAATTTATATTGCTTATCTCCTAAGCTAACTATAGGATTAGACTGCAATACCCTCCTTAACAGATCGTGTGAGTGTGACCATTCTTCATCAGAATACAATGCAATTTCATCATTTCCTAATATAATAGGAGATTGGTCGATTGAATTCAGCAATTTATTATAACTAGAAAGAGAAATTAAATAAGGCCTATCTTGTACGGATAAATTACTTAATAAACTTTCTTTTTCTTGTGAATTTACTTCACTGGAGACAGATTCTAATAATCCTGACCAAGAAAAAGTACCTGAAGCTTCATTTTCGGAATCCTCCGTATCTGCGGGTCGAAAATGTCCCAATTTCATAGCATAAAACTCTTTTACATAAGGCTCCAGTTTATCCGATTTCAGGACAGAAACAATTTCTTTTTCCGATCCTCTAAAAGTAAAATCTGCAGTCTTGCTAGAAGCATCACTATTATTTAGAGCAGTAGAGATTCCATATGTAAAACTTACCATGGCCATAAGAATTAACAATGATGATATAGCAAGTGAACCCCATTGGTTTAAAACATTCTCTTGAAGTTGTCTTCCTGTAAACACAAATAATCCGGTAGAAGAGCTACTTTTATGTTTTATCCATGCGCCAATTAAACTTCCCAATCCGCGAAACAGCATGAAAGTTCCAGCGATTCCTACAATGAGTATTAATGCAAATATCTTATAATCAAGGCTCCGTAAATATAGTATTGCCAAACCATAAGCTATACATAGAAAAATTGCACCAAGGAGAAATACTGCTCCAGTCAGTAAACTAACTATGCTCCACACAGGTGAAAGGACCCTTTGCGTTTCTTCTTTTTGGTCATTTATTAAATCCACAGGTTCCTTCCTACTCATTTTGAAGCTAAGTATAAACATTGCTACTAGTTGAACTAAAATAAAGCCAATTACCGTTAAACCAAGTCCAACCCAAGAGATACGAAATTGATGACCTATAATTCCCATTCCTATAAGTCTAGATGTCGCTAGACTAATTAACTCAGTTAAAAATAAAGAAACTGGAATTCCAATAATCAAAGCAATTAAGCCATTCCACAATGTTTCACCCATTACCATTGCAAACAACTTGCTTCGCTTGATACCCATCATTAAATACAAACCAAATTCATGGTTACGAAGTTGTAATTGGTATTTATTTGCAAAAAAAACTAGGAAAAATACAAAGATTAGGGAAACTGCATAGAGCATCGGGATCAATAGCAAAAGTCTAGCTACCGCATCACTTTCAACAGTCTTTAAATATATCATAACATCTTGCTCACCAAGTGAAAGGATAACATAAAAAGCTATAATTGAAATAATAAGTGAAGCAAAATAAACTCCATTCTCTTTTCTGGTCTTCCGACTATTTCGCTTGATAAAATTAAAGAACATTGCTGCTACCTCCACCCAACTGTGCCAAGACAGTTAAGATACGTTCATAGAAGGAATTCTGAGATTCTCCCGGTACTTTCTTGCGAAGCTCATGGAATATCACACCATCTTGTATAAATAAGATTCTTGAGCAAAAGCTTGCTGCATTGGCATCGTGAGTAACCATTAAAATAGTTGCCCCATCTGTATGATTAATTGAAGAGAGTTTCTCCATCAAGACTTTTGCATTTTTCGTATCCAAAGCACCCGTTGGCTCATCTGCTAATACAATGCTTGGATTAGAAATTAATGCTCTTGCCGCTGCGACTCTCTGCTTCTGACCTCCTGACATTTGAGATGGAAATTTATTCAACACATCCTCAATGTCCAATTGCTTCGCTAATTTTTGAAGCTGAGCAACTTGTTTTTTTGGATTCTCCCCATGTATAGACAAGGGTAAAACAATATTTTCTCTAGCAGTTAAGTTATCCAACAACTCAAAGTTTTGAAATAGGTATCCAATTTTACTCCCTCTATATTTTGCAAGCTGGGATCCTCTAAACGAGGAAATGTTCTGACCATCCAATAAAATTTGTCCAGATGTTGGTTTAAGCATGGTTGCAATACAATTAAGCAATGTAGTCTTGCCTGATCCACTAGCCCCCATAATTCCTAGAAACTCCCCCGGAAGAACATCAAAGGTAATTCCCTTCAATGCAGAAGTTTCACTTTGTCCTTTACCATATGTTTTATGTAATTCCTTAACTTGAAGTAGTTTTTCTGAAATTCTCATATCCTACTCTCCCTCGTATATTATTCTATACTAATACCATATAAGAAAAAAATATCAATTAACACTTACAGTTGTTGTAAGGTTAGTGACGAGAGAAGTATCTACTTTGTATTGTGGAAATATCGGAGTATCCTTGTATCTCCGTGAAATATTATATCTATAGCATCTTACCTTGTTTATGAAAATAGCAAAACATCACAGATATGTATAAATATTATTGTAAACAATTCTACTATGAATGATAATTCAATATTCCCCTTATGAATCTACTCCGAAATATAATTTACTAATTGCTAGATACATTCTTTTGATACAATATAAATATATAGAGAGAGATTTTTTAACAATTTATTCAACTAAACTGAAAGGCAGTATGAGAATGCAAAAGAAACTAAAAAGAAACCGAATTCGTTGCAAACATTGTGGTAACATTATAGAATCTAAAAGTACAAATGACTTTAAAAAATGCAAGTGTGGCGCAGTAGGTATAGATGGTGGATTAGACTATGCAAAACGTGTTTTTGCTTCAAATCAAGCGGAACAAGATTACGAGGAGCTATCTGAATATGAATAAATAAGCGATGTCTCAAAATTGGTATATCTGCTGAACCGGCACTGGACAGAATACCTAAGAATGCAGTAATCTTAACATTCTAGGGTTTTAGAATGAATGAATATTCACTTTATATATCCAATATGAATTGATACATTAAATTTACTAAGATTCTTCTGTAAAACCATCATAGCAGATCCTGTATAATAACTTAAAATTGTCAGTTCGTTCTGCAAAAAGTATAAGAAATTTAAAAAAACATTGCATATTTCATCTGTAAAATATGCAATGTCTTAATTACATCTTTATCTTTATTATCAATAATTAATTATTTTTCTAAGTTCAATCAAATCCTATAAACTTCTCTTCCACTACACCAGATTCTTCTAGCATTTGGTATAGGATTGAGATATCGGAATTTGTACGTCTTCTCCCAAAACGGTTTTCAGAGAATGTGAAATATAAGTACCTTTTTGAACGTGAAAGACCAACAAAAAACGTGCATTTATCTTCATCTTCTTGATGAGAAAAACTCCAAAATGAATTGTCATCAAATCCCACAAAAAACACTACATCAAATTCTAGCCCCTTACTTTTATGAATTGTCATAATTGGTATTGAATCATTACCTTGAAATGAATCGATTGCAGCCAACCAATCATTTCTTGACGTATAATATTGATATAGATAACTAGTTAACTCTTCGCGTAATTTATTTATATATTTACCTTGTAAATATTGGGGGTAATATTTACTTAGCTTATTTACATCATAAAAATGTAATATTTCAATTAATAAAATATCTAAATCTTCTTGTTGAGTTACTTTCATTAATTTTGTTTTTACAATCCTCAACATTGTTTTAAGATGTTTTCTCAATTTATCGATGATAATCGGATCAACAGTACCTGATTTGCCCTCAAAGAATATCTTTGCCTCCCAGATAAATGACCAAGAATCACTATCTCTAACATCAAGAGCTGATTTCAATGTATTAAGAATAAGCAAAATCATATCTTCTTTTAATAGGTCTTGAAACTTTGCTTCATTTCTTGCCTGAATATTTACTTTCTCAAGTACTTCAATAATTTCGTCACTGAATTGCTGTACACTCTGCTTTACTATTATACAAATATCCCTATATGAAATTTGCTGCTGATGAATTAATTGCGTTATTCTTTCAGCAATATGCTCTGTTTCTGTAATCGAATCATTAAAATACCATATTTCTGCAACTCCCTCGTCTTCGGTCCATTTTGGATTAGCTATAGGTGAAAATGGTATCTCCTGTAAATAATTATTAACTATTTTTTGTATCTCCAGTAGCCGTGGGGCTGATCTATGATTCATAACTAACGAATATTCTTTTGAATTAAAATCCTTTTTATATGAATCAAATATATCAGGCTTTGCCCCCGCCCATAACATTATTCTTTGCCTATTATCTCCGACCGCTGTGATTGATGTTTCAGAGTTATGAAAACATATTTTTACTAATGCATATTGTATACGTGTAGTATCTTGAAACTCATCTAAAAAAACGTGGGAATAAGTCTTCCTTAAAGATTTTAAAATCAGTGGATTAGTCTCTAAAATGTAAATTGCTAGAACAGATATCATCTGAAAGCTCAAAGTTGGCTTAATATCCCCGTCACCTTTAAGTAATATTTCCCATACATCTTTATAAACACCAGATACATTTTCTAATCTTCTTTTTGTTAAATTATCAATATACTGCTTTTTAATTTTTTTATTGTTTAGGTTAACGCCACATTTTGAAAAAGCTCGGACAAGTTCATTCTGATTTATAGCTATTTCGTAATTTGGATCAGGTCTATACTCATCAGGTATCGCATTTATAAATCTATCCAATATACTTTTTGCAAATGAATCATAGGTTTGAGATATAAATCTAGACTCTAAGTCTTTAAATAATCTCAATTTTATTCTATCCTTTAAATTCACCGCTGCATCTTTTTTTAAACTTACGGCTAAAATTTTATGGGGATAAACACAGCTATTAGTTTCTAACAAAAAGGAGGCTTTTTGAGCCAATAGTTCGGTCTTACCAGCACCCGGTCCTGCAACAACTAAAGAATTATTTAAATCCTTTACAGCATTTAATGCTTCTGGTTCTAGTATTAATCCATCACTTGGTTCCCATTCTTTAATCGAAATACCCATACTATGCATCCTCTATTTCTAGTAATAATTTAACTTTATTAGCTATTTTTATAAAGACATCAGGAATATTTTCTTGTAAGACATCCACAGATATATAATTTAATGCTTGCAAATGTGTCACTGGTTTTCCTCTAGTTAGAAAGAAATAACTATACCATATCATTAATTCCTTTTGTTTTTCAGTATACGTATTGCCTTCACCACCGTTTTTCTTTAAGGCTCTCTTCATATCGCTTTCAATGCGTTCTCGATAAGCTAAAGTTTGCTTTTCTTGTTCAGCTAATTCTTGAATTCTTTTTTGTTTTTCATTTTCATCTATACGGATGAGTGGTCCTTCATTTTTCTCTAAAGTTTCTAAATAAGCATCTAAATAGTTTTCAATCATTAAAAAGTCAATATCTAACGGATTGGAAAAATATACGTTATATCGTTCTAGCATTTTAATCCAGCCATCAATATATTCATATCCATCTTGATTCCATTCATGCATTTTTTCCAACTCTTCTTCCGACAAAACTTTACCGCCTTGGACTGTTAATAATTCACTTTTGCTTATCCCATTATTTATTAGTTGTTTAATAGCATATTTTATCCTTTCCCATCCCCCACCTTCCCTTTCTCTATCTAAGTCTAATAGGGTAATAAAAGGGATATTCAACTGATTTAATAGCCTCCAAAAGTGATTAACATGACGTCCACCTAGTGGAACCATTGATATGCCAACAGTGTCCAGTTCATCCATATATAAATTCAGAAATTTTGGTATCAATATTTCCTCACTATCGCCTTCTCCTAATACCACTAACGATGAAAAATATAATTCTGGATAGGCTCTAATCGCTTCTTTTACATATTTATAGGATTCGTCTTGTTTTTCAGGTAACACAATTTCTTTAGCAATGGTTGTCCCGTTCTCTATTCTTAAATGACGAATTTCCGTTGGTTCTACACGTTTAATAATTGAAGGACTATGGGAAGTAATCAATACTTGGGAATTACTTTTATAACGTATGTTATGTAAATTTTTTACAACCTTTCCTAGTAGATGTGGGCTAACATGATTTTCAGGTTCTTCAACTAAAATAAGCGTTAAAGCCGGAGGATCAATATTTAATACTCGTTCTTCATTAGAAACTCTATTTTTTATTTCTTTTATAGCTTCATTTTCTAATTCTAAAAGTGAATCTATCAAAGTAAGATAAAATAGAGATTTCATTCCATCTCCCAAATCATCTACTTTAAATGCCTTTTCCGTATGCGAAGGTGTGAATTCCACCTCAAGTTTCTTTAGGATATTGTCTAGATCACTACTGCCAAATTTAATATTTGCCTCACTATATCTTGAATCATTATGATAGTTTTTCCATTGAGAAGAAACTATTTTTTTTACAATGGTAATACCAGATTGCTTAGCAACCTCATTGTCTACTTCATCAATTTTCTCATTAATCTTTTCTTTATCTGACTCTTTCCAATTAATTTGATTTAAAATTCTCCATAAAATTGTTCCAGTAGCATTTTTTAACTGTTCGGATGGGTTTCTTACAGCAGGAATATATATAACTTGTATTTTGGCTCTATCATATGCAGACATTGGTTTTAAGCCATCCTCGCCTTTATTCACCACATAATGATATTTATAATCTATTATTCCTTCGGGAGAACTTCCTTTTTCGTAACTGGCATCTAGACGTATAGCAATATATGGATTGCCCCCCGGTTGATCTACTATAAAGTTTTCGAAATACGCAGCTATCCCGTAATCATCCTCTTCTGTTCCTTCACTATCCCCATCAAAAAACTCAAAATAGGCCTCTATGTAAAAGTTACTTTTTTCTATTTCATCTGCTGTTTTATCTAATGGTATATGAAAATCAGATTTTGTTATTTTGGAATTTCCAAATAACTTTTGAAGTGCGCTTAATACTGTAGTTTTTCCTGAACTATTATGTCCAATGAAAGCGGTTAAATCAGAAATTTTAATTGATGTATCGTTTGGTCCAAAGCTACGATAATTGTTAAAAACTAATTTAGTTAATTTCATATAAATACCTCTTTTCGATATATTAAACTCTTTATTACAGGTTCCAAACAGCTTCATAAATAAATTTTTCGCTCTATATTTAACCTCTATTTTCCCTTTATACGATTCTAATTGCCTTATAACCTTCTATCGATTACTACGGATTTCCATCGAATACTCTTTCGTCTTCCGTGAGTCTCGATACAACAATACACCATTGTGAGGAGTACTACGAAACAAGTTGGGGATGGCAAAGGATTTATGGTGGGATTATTTGAGACTCTTATTAAAAATGGTCCATTAGCTACCCTATACACAGGCAAGAAAATGAACACTCTTAACATATTTCGACAAAAAAGTTTAAATTCCTTCCATAATTTCCTAAAATTAAGATTACAAGTTCTTTTAGAACTGAATATGTCTGTATGTAATACAATTTATCCTCTTTGCTTTATATATCAGAAACAATTGAGGGTGGTTAACGAATTTAAGTACGCAAGATTTCTTGAAATTCAAATGTTTTTATAAACCAAACGTAATAAAAATGAACCATAAAATTTCCTAAAATAAAAAGAACCATAAAACTTCCAAACGGAAATTTTATGGTTCCTGTCACATAAAAAAATAAAAACCACCAAATATGTATTTGGTGGAGACGGTGGGAATCGAACCCACGTCCAGAGATAACGCCACTTAAGCTTCTACGAGTGTAGTCGATATATTGGATCTCGCTGAGCCTTCTGCCTATCGACAGGCGTCCGGTCAGCCAGTCTGATTGTTCTCTTCCTTCATCCTCAGACGGCGGAATCCGGCGTAGCCCACTGAAAATGAGTCCGCTACCCTACCACATGGGCGATGGAGGGGCGAACCGCTAAAGCGCTATTAAGCAGCTAAAGCGTAGTTATTGTTTGCTTTGCCAGTTATTGGCTTTGACGTTGGTACGCGGCCGATCCCCGCGACTCGCAACTTAAGCTCGAACTACCCCTGTCGAATCCATAGCGTCCCCATATTTAATATATATGTCGCACTATGTGCGAAGTGAACGTTATGAATTGCCCGAAACAGCGAGCATTAAGTTGTTGTCACTGCCCTGTGACATATATTATTATAGCATATTTCTCGAATTATACAATTGTTAGATCCTGCTAGATCATTTTCTGTCTTTCGCGGAAAGCACGTTCAATTTCACGCTTGGCTTCTTTCTTTTTTAAATCCTCGCGCTTGTCATATTTTTTCTTACCTTTGGCAAGACCGAGCTCGATTTTGGCAAAACCATTTTTCAAATACAGCTTTAAAGGAATCAAGGAATAGCCTGCTTCCTTTGTTTCGCCAATCAGCCTGTTAATTTCCCGTTTATGAAGGAGAAGTTTCCGCGTTCTTTCTGGATCATGATTATATCGGTTGCCCTGCTCATACGGGCTGATATGCATTCCCACCAAAAATACTTCACCGTTTCTGATATGTGCGTAAGAATCTTTTAAATTGACCCGGCCGGCACGGATAGATTTAATTTCAGTGCCTTGAAGAACAATTCCCGCTTCATATGTGTCTTCGATAAAGTAGTCATGATAAGCCTTTCTGTTTTGAGCAATTACCTTGCCTGCACCTTTTGGCATCTGATTTTCCCCCTTACTATCGACCTTTATTTTAACAAAATATAACGCCGGTAACAAATTGTTTAAAAATCTTTTACCCTCATTTTTAAAAATATGAACGAAAGAAAAGAGAACCGGGATCCGGCTCTCCATCCTTCTGAAATTATCGTCTTTTCTTTCGTTTCGCCTTGGGCACATTTTCATAAAATTTCTTCTTTCGTTTCTTCTTGGAGCCGCCGGAATTCTGCGGCTGCGAACCTTTCCCAAAAGCTTTTCTCTCCGGTCTCGTTTTGATGACTTTCGGTTCCCGTCCGAGACTTCCCGGTCTTTTTCCTTTCATACCGACAATTTCAAAATCGATTGAATGCTCGTCTTTATTCACATTAATGACACGGACGGTTATTTCATCACCGATTCGGAACACATTGCCCGTCCGCTCGCCAATCATGGCATAATGACGCTCATCATAATGATAATAATCATCTGTCATATAGCTGACGTGAACAAGGCCTTCAATCGTATTCGGAAGCTCGACAAACATTCCGAAGTTTGTGATCGAGCTGATAATACCGTCGAATTCCTGGCCAATTTTATCCTCCATAAATTCAGCCTTTTTCAGTTCTTCCGTATCCCGTTCGGCATCAACGGCACGACGCTCCATTCTTGAAGAATGACCGGCTATATCAGGAAGCAAAGCATTCCATTTACCCCTCGTCCCTTCATCCATTTTTCCCTCAATCAAATACGTGCGGATAAGACGGTGAACGATTAAGTCCGGATAGCGCCTGATTGGCGCAGTAAAATGGGTATAATAATCAGTCGATAAACCAAAATGGCCAATATTTTCCGTTTCATATTTCGCCTGCTGCATCGACCGGAGCATGACTGTGGAAATCACCATTTCCTCCGGCTTGCCCTGAACCGCATCAATAATTTCCTGCAGGGCACGGGGATGCACGGAGTTTGCCGTTCCCTTCACGATGTAGCCAAAATTGGTAATAAACTCGAAAAACCGATGCAGTTTATCCTCTTTCGGATCCTCATGAATACGGTATATAAACGGAACGTCGAGCCAGTGAAAATGCTCGGCAACCGTTTCATTGGCCACCAGCATGAATTCTTCAATCAACCGCTCGGCAACGGAGCGCTCCCTGATGACCACATCTGTCGGATGGCCATCCTCATCGACAAGAATCTTTGCTTCTTTAAAATCAAAGTCAATCGCTCCGCGGGCCATTCTTTTTTTCCGTAAAATTGATGCCAGTTCCTCCATATCTTCAAACATCGGGACGAGCGATTCATACCGTTGTCTCAATTCCTCGTCCTTATCAATAAGGATTTTATTGACATCGCTGTAGGTCATCCGCTCTGTGGAGCGAATCACACTTTGGAAAATATCATAATGAACGACGGCGCCATCCTCGTTAATTTCCATTTCGCATGAGATGGCAAAACGGTCTTCCTGCGGATTTAAAGAACAAATCCCGTTTGACAAGCGATGCGGAATCATTGGAATAACCCGGTCGACCAAATACACGCTCGTTCCCCGCTCCGCCGCCTCCCGATCCATCGGTGAACCTTCTGTCACATAATAGGAAACGTCAGCGATGTGAACACCAAGCTTAAAATGACCGTTGTCGAGTCTGGTGACCGCCACGGCATCGTCCAAATCCTTTGCATCGGCTCCGTCGATGGTGACAACCACCTCATTCCGCAAATCGCGGCGATTTGCCATTTCTTTTTCATCAATAGTATCAGGAATCGCATTCGCCTGGGCAATCACATCCTCAGGGAACGGCCCGGGCAATCCGTGTTTATGAATAATGGAAAGAATATCGACACCCGGATCATTTTTATGGCCGAGGATTTCCACTACTTCCCCTTCAGCACTTTTCCTCCCCTCCGGATAGGTCGTCAATTTTACAACAACCTTATGCCCTTCAACGGCACCGTTCGAAGCAGCTTTCGGAATAAAAATATCATTTGTAAACTTTTTATCGTCCGGAATAACAAACCCGAAATATTTGCTCTCCACATAGGTTCCAACGATATGTGTCGTCGCCCTTTCGATAATACGGATAATCGTTCCTTCCCTGCGCTGCCCGAATCTTTCCGAAGAAACGCGGGCTAGAACGGTGTCGCCGTGCATGGCGTTGCCTGTTTCGCTCGGCGGTATAAAGATATCATCAATTCCCGGCTCATCCGGGATAACGAAAGCAAAACCCTTTGCATGGCCGGTAAACCGTCCCCGGACCAGATTCATTTTTTCCGGAAGTCCGTAGCGATTGCTTCTTGTCCGCACAACGAGCCCTTTTTGCTCCATATGCACAAGGGCTTTCACAAAATCCTTAAAATCAGCCGAATCCTCAATGCCGAAAGCCTCCTCCAGCTCCTGTACGGTCAACGGCTTATAAGCCTCATCATGCATGTAATGGAGCAATTTTTCTATATGCTGCTGAATCTTTTCATCCATGGAAATCCCTCCTTCTTCAGTATCATTTTTATACAGACATCCCGATTCCAAACCATTTTATTCATTCTGCCAGTCCAGCCTCTCCAAAAACTGGTACACATCCTCGTGCAATTGATCCCGCTCTTTATCCAGTGTAATCACATGGCCGGATTCCTCGTACCATTTAATTTCCTTTACCGGAGCCTGAACCTCGTTATAAATAATATTTGCACTTTCCGGATCAATCATTTGATCATGACGGGCCTGGACGACAAATGTCGGAGCATAAATCATATCGACATTTTTTCTCACGTCCGCAACGAGCTCACGCAACTCCTTCAGGGGCCTCTGTGATTTTTTCGCAAACTCCGCCAGGTCCTTTTCAATTCCGCTGTCTGTCTTACCTTCCCGCTTTTTATAGTCACGGGCAAAATCCAGCAGTCCCCGGAACATTTTTTCCTCGCTTTGAAAATACATGGGCGTACACATGGGAATAATCCCCTTTACAGGTACAGTGTACCCTAATTTCAAGGAAAATACGCCTCCCAGCGACAGTCCGGCAACAGCAATTTCGTCATAGCCCCTGTCCTTGAGAAATTGGTAGCCGTCAAGAACATCCTGCCACCAGTCATCCGGACCATATTGAACAAGCTCCTCAGGCGGCGCACCATGCCCTTTATACATCGGTGCATAACCGGTATAGCCTTTTTTTTCTAAAAAACGGGCCAACATGCGATTGTCAGCACTGTTCCCCGTAAAACCGTGCAAAAACAAGACAGCCCGCTTCCCGCTCTCAAAGAAAAACGGCTGCGGATTCAATATTTTCATATATATAAAACTCCTTTTCCGTGGAATTGTATGCGCTAAGTAAAAAAAAAGACTCCGGACGGTCAAATGCCGGATCGTCCGACGACACTCCCTGCTTTTAGTTTAAACAAAGCATACTTCCATAATCCACAAAAAGGCTCCGGTTCGGTCATGGTCCGGCATGGAAATCTCCACTGACAAACATAATATTTTCTCTGAACGGCATTGGAACCTTCTTTGATATCGGCATAGGTATCTCCGCTGACTAACATTAAATCTCCGATAATCGGTAAAAAAGGCTTCTCTAACCGGACACAAAAATTCTCACCCAGACGGCATAAGAATCTCCCCTGACCGGACACTAAAAAACCTGACCGGTCAAATTGCGGTCAGGTTTACTAGCAATTATATAAAATAAGCCAAGATAATCGTCAGCACGAAAAATAATACTGAAAGTACAATGGTGGTACGGTGTAAAATGAGATCTAATCCCCGAGCCTTTTGTTTTCCGAAGAGCTGCTCAGCTCCGCCAGAGATGGCACCGGAAAGACCCGCACTTTTACCAGACTGAAGCAGTACTACAGCAATTAACGCAATTGCAACGATCACAAGCATCACGATTAAAAAAGTTTCCACCTAGTCCACCTCCTGAAACGAGCTTGACACTAATATTAAATTTATCATACTTAAATTGCAGTGACAATGCAATTTGTTAAATAAATGCATGATGAATTTAAAGCGGTTTTACCACCGTGTGCTTGAACTGAAAAATTTCAATCTCTTTTAACTTAGACAGTGCCGTGAACCTTCCGGAATAAACAATTTTTTTAATCTTGGCGGGTATGGCGGATTCGGAATATTCAATGAAGGAGTTTGCGGGTTTTTGGAGAATTTTAAAAGGAAAGGAGGTTTCTGCAACATCTTCCGGCCGATATCCGGATACCCCTCTCTTATTACCTCCATGCCCGCAGCCGTGAACTCCCTCAACCATCCGAAAAAACAAATCAATTCCCCCATCATAATCCGCACAACCGAACGAGGAGTGATGCCATGTACATCAAGCCGCTTTCCTTGCCGGAGGAAATTCGCCAGTTGCAAGCACTGTTAGGCCGGCTGCCGGAAGAACACGAAAAGAGGCCCCTTATCGAAAAAGACCTGGCAAAACAATTAAGAGGCTTCAAAGGCGAAAAAGCTCTCGCCTACTATTTGGACTTCCTCCCGGAAAAGGACTTCTATATTTTCCACAACCTCCGCCTCCCCACCGGAAAATACCACTTCCAGCTTGATTTTTTGATATTAACCGCTCGATATATCTTCATTCCCGAATGCAAGAATTTCTTCGGAACGCTGGTCTTTGATGAGCCCTTCAAACAATTAATCCGGGTTATGAACAATGAAGAGGAGGGCTTTCAGGACCCGGTTTCCCAGGCAAAATGGCATAAAAAGCAGCTACAGGACTGGCGTGGGTTAAATCATTTTCCTTCTGACGTTCCCATTGGTTTTCTCGTTGTAATCAGTGACCCGGCCACGATTATTAAAGCAGTGCCGAACAGTCCTGAAACTAGGCGCCATGTCGTTCATGCGCAAGTATTTTTGGAACGGATGCATGAACTTATGAAAGGGTGCAAGAGGGAAGTTTTTGATCATAAAGCCCTTCGAAAATTGAGCAAAAAACTGTTAAACAGTCATGTACCGAATAATACCAACCTTCTCGGAAAGTACAATTTGTCTGTTTCGGAGCTTACGCGAGGCGTTCAGTGTCCGGAATGCGGGAGATTTCCAATGAAAAGGAAACACGGGACTTGGGAATGCCCTTATTGTCACACAAAAGACAAAAACGCGCACATTCATGCACTCTATGATTACTTTCTTCTGGTGAATTCTTCGATTACGAACAAAAAATTTCGGGATTTTGCGGGGATTGGGTCTGAGGATACGGCAACCAGACTCTTAACCAAGGCAAAATTACCTTTTTCCGGAGAAAACAGACATCGAATCTACTTTAAACCAAAAAATATGGAGATTTTGCGATGAGAAAACCACAAACCGGAGTGACGTATATCGCTCTATCCGCGAATTTTGGCATTCTATCCGCGAAAATGACGGTTCTATCCGCGAAAATTGCCATTCTATCCGCGAAAATATGGGTTCTATCCGCGAAAACCGCCCTTCTATCCGCAAAACCGTCCAAACCCCGCGCCAACCGCCTGCCCCACCAAAAAAGGGCGGCCCAAAAGGCCGCCCTTCAACAAATTATTATCTATCCAAGTTGTAGAAGCTCTTCAATCCGTCGTAAACAGCTACATCGCCAAGTTCGTCTTCAATGCGCAGTAATTGATTGTACTTAGCGATACGGTCTGTACGGGACAGAGAACCGGTTTTGATTTGACCAGCGTTCGTTGCAACAGCGATGTCTGCAATAGTTGCATCTTCAGTTTCACCGGAGCGGTGAGAAATAACTGCCGTATATCCGGCACGCTTAGCCATTTCGATTGCTTCGAATGTTTCAGTAAGAGTACCGATTTGGTTCACTTTAATCAGGATGGAGTTGCCTACACCCATTTCAATACCTTGGGCAAGACGCTTCGTATTAGTTACAAACAGGTCGTCGCCGACAAGTTGAACTTTTTTGCCAAGGCGCTCAGTTAAAAGCTTGTGGCCTTCCCAATCGTTTTCATCCAAGCCGTCTTCGATTGAGATAATCGGGAACTCATTGCAAAGCTCTTCGTAGAAGTTAACCATGTCTTCGGAAGTTAAGCCTGTGCGGCCTTCTCCGGCAAGATCGTATTTGCCTGTTTCCTTGTTGTAGAACTCGGAAGAAGCAACGTCCATTGCCAGATAAACATCTTTGCCAGGCTCATATCCTGCTTTGCGGATTGCTTCCATGATTACTTCTAAAGCTTCACGGTTAGAGCCAAGGTTTGGAGCAAATCCACCTTCGTCACCTACTGCAGTGTTCAGGCCTTTTCCGGCAAGAACTTTCTTTAAGCTGTGGAATACTTCTGCCCCCATACGGAGTGCTTCTTTAAAAGTAGGAGCACCGACAGGCATAATCATGAACTCTTGGAAGTCCACGTTGTTATCAGCATGGGATCCGCCGTTTAGGATGTTCATCATTGGTGTCGGAAGTTGTTTAGCGTTAAAGCCGCCCAGGTAGCGGTATAAAGGCAATTTAACAAAGTCGGCAGCTGCATGGGCGCATGCCATGGACACACCAAGAATGGCGTTGGCGCCAAGTTTGCCTTTGTTGTCAGTTCCGTCCAGCTCGATCATAAGACGGTCGATGGCAGCTTGATCAGTTACATCCATTCCGATAATTTCTTGAGCGATAATGTTGTTTACATTATCAACTGCTTTTTGGACACCTTTGCCAAGGTAACGGGACTTGTCGCCGTCACGAAGCTCAACAGCTTCGTATTCACCGGTGGATGCGCCGGATGGAACAAGAGCGCGTCCAAAGGATCCGGATTCAGTGATTACTTCCACTTCTACAGTCGGATTTCCGCGTGAGTCTAGTACTTCACGTGCATAAACGTCTTGGATATATGGCATATTGCTTTCTCTCCTTTTATGTCAAATATAAATTATC
This sequence comes from Robertmurraya sp., assembly GCA_025451895.1. Lineage (GTDB taxonomy): Bacteria > Bacillota > Bacilli > Bacillales > Cytobacillaceae > CALKIU01. The sequence goes on along the minus strand of JANWJP010000049.1, from coordinate 4,427 downwards.
ATCTCAACAATATAGTTCTCAAACGCAGAGCTTCTAATTCTAAATCATTGCTTATTAGACTGCGCTCAGTTCTTTTTAATGATTAAACTTTTTCCTGTCATTTCTTCAGGCTGCGGCACATTCAGGAGATCGAGCATCGTTGGCGCCAAATCGCCAAGGATACCGCCTTCCTGACGTAATTCGAGACCTTCTTTTGTTATAATGACAGGCACCGGATTGGTTGTATGAGCGGTCATCGGCTTGCCGTCCAGGGTAATGACCTCATCGGAGTTTCCGTGGTCAGCAGTGATAATGGCGATACCGCCTTTTTCAAGAATCAAATCAACCACCCGGCCGAGGCACTCATCCACTGCCTCCACCGCTTTAATGGTTGGCTCAAGCATGCCTGAATGGCCGACCATATCCGGGTTGGCATAGTTCAAAATAATCGCATCAAATTTGTCCGCTTCAATTTCTTTGATCAAAGCATCCGTTACTTCATATGCGCTCATTTCAGGTTTCAAATCATAAGTGGCCACCTTCGGAGAATCGATAAGAATCCGTTCTTCTCCGGGGAATTTTTCCTCGCGACCGCCGCTGAAGAAAAATGTCACGTGCGGATATTTTTCCGTTTCAGCAATGCGTAGCTGGGTCAGGCCGTGTTGGGAAAGAACTTCGCCCAATGTATTATCCAGGTTTGTCGGTTTAAAAGCAACATAGCCTTCAACCGTTTCACTGAAATGAGTCAAACAAACGAAGAAAATGTTCTTCGGATGCTTCGGCCCTCTGTCAAAGGAGCGGAAGTCCTTATTGGCAAACGTGTTAGAAATTTGGATGGCACGGTCCGGACGGAAGTTGTAGAAAATGATTGAATCATTGTCTTTGATGGTTGCGACCGGCTCACCATTTTCTTTTGTAATGACGCTTGGAATGACAAATTCATCGTAAATGCCGTTTTTATAGGAGTCCTCCACCACATCAAGCGGATTTTGATAGGCCGGGCCTTCTCCGTATACCATTGCCCGGTAGGATTTTTCCACGCGCTCCCAGCGGTTGTCGCGGTCCATGGAATAGTAGCGTCCTGAAATGGTTGCAAACTGTCCGACTCCGTACTCTTTCATTTTTTCCGTGGCAGCCTGAATATAGGTTGCCGCTGTTTGCGGGCCGACATCACGGCCGTCAAGAAAACCGTGAACATAGACATTTTTTAATCCATGATCAGCGGCCAGGCGAAGCAGCGCATAAAGATGATCGATATGGCTGTGTACGCCCCCGTCAGAAAGCAGCCCGAAAAGATGAAGGCTGCTTCCATGCTTTTTCACGTTATCAATAGCTTGTAAAAAAGTTTCGTTTTTCGCAAATTCCCCTTCACGAATGGCAATATTCACTCGTGTAAAGCTTTGGTAAACGATTCTTCCAGCCCCAATGTTCATATGTCCAACTTCGGAATTCCCCATTTGTCCGTCAGGCAAACCAACTGATTCTCCTGAAGCACCTATGATCGTATGAGGGTATTTTTCCCAGTAACGGTCAAAATTGGGTTTCTTGGCTTGGGCTACTGCATTTCCTTTTGTTTCTTTTCGAAGACCAAAGCCATCTAAGATGATTAAGGCTACAGGTGCTTTACTCATTTTTTCCTCCCTCTAATAATTGCAAGAATGACTGGGGATCAAGACTGGCTCCGCCAACTAGTGCCCCATCGATATCTGATTGTGCCATATAATCTTTAATATTTCCAGGTTTTACGCTGCCGCCGTACTGAATGCGGATTGCTTGTGCAACTTCATCAGAGAACATCTCTTTAAGAACCTGGCGGATATGGGCACATACTTCATTTGCATCATCAGCAGATGAAGATTTTCCGGTACCGATTGCCCAAATCGGTTCGTAGGCAATCACCACTTTTTTGGCCTGCTCTTCTGTTAAGCCGGCCAAAGCTTTTTTGACCTGATTCGCAACGAGATTATTTGTTTCGCCTTTTTCACGTTGTTCCAAAGTCTCCCCGCAGCAAACAATCGGAGTGATGCCGTGCTTGAATGCGGCATGGACCTTCTTGTTAACCCCTTCATCTGTTTCGTTAAACATTTCGCGTCGTTCTGAATGGCCGAGGATAACATACTTTACACCTACATCTTCAAGCGCAACGGGACTGATTTCACCGGTGAATGCGCCGCTTTCCTCAAAGTGCATATTTTGTCCGCCGACTCCAATCTCCGTGCCCTTTGTTGCATCAACAAGCTGAGCCAAAAATAGAGCCGGGGCACAAATCACCGTTTCAACCTGCTCACCCGGAGGGATTTTCCCTTTAATCTCCTCCACAAAGCTGACTGCTTCACCCAGTGTCTTGTTCATTTTCCAGTTCCCTGCAATGATTGGTTTACGCATGTTATTTCATCCCTTTCATAATTTATGGACTTGCTTACTTGTCGTTTAATGCAACAACACCCGGAAGTGCTTTTCCTTCCATAAACTCAAGAGACGCTCCTCCGCCTGTGGAAATATGGCTCATCCGTTCAGCAAGCCCGAATTTTTCAACAGCTGCTGCCGAGTCACCGCCGCCAATGACGGAATATGTATCTTCTGCCTCAGCGAGAGCTTCAGCAACGGCTTTTGTTCCGCCTGCGAATTTTTCCATTTCGAATACACCCCTTGGCCCGTTCCAAATAACCAGCTTGGAATCTTTGATGACTTTTGCATACAGTTCAGCTGTTTTCGGACCAATATCAAGAGCCTGCCAGTCAGCGGGAATTTCTTCAATGGAAACAACTTTTGTATTGGCATTTTCTGAAAACTCGTCTGCTACTACAGCGTCAACAGGCATGTAAAAATTGACGCCTTTTTCTTTGGCCTTTTCGATAAATCCGCGGGCCAAATCAATCTTATCTTCTTCCAAAAGAGATTTACCGATTTCATGCCCCTGTGCTTTAACGAAAGTGTAAGCCAGTCCGCCGCCAATGATTAAATTATCAACCTTTTCTAAAAGATTTTCAATAACGCCAATCTTATCTTTTACTTTTGCTCCGCCGATAATTGCAGTAAACGGTCTTTCAGGATTAGATAAAGCCTTTCCTAATACATCAAGTTCTTTTTCCATCAGAAAACCGGAAACAGCCGGAAGATGTTCGGCGATCCCTGCTGTGGAAGCATGGGCGCGGTGAGCCGCTCCAAAAGCGTCATTTACATAAATATCTGCCAACCCGGCAAAAGCTTTAGCCAATTCCGGATCGTTCTTTTCTTCGCCAGGATAGAAACGGACATTTTCCAAAAGAAGCACGTCCCCTTCTTTCATAGCGTTTACTTTCGCTTGTACGGCTTCTCCATATGCTTCGTCCGCCTTTGCAACTTCTTTTCCAAGCAATTCAGACAGGCGCTTCGCAACCGGAGTCAATCGCATTTCCTCAACAACCTTGCCTTTTGGGCGGCCAAGATGGCTTGCTAGAATCACCTTTGCCCCCTGGTCAACAAGATACTGTATTGTTGGCAATGCTGCGCGAATCCTGGTTTCGTCGGTAATTTGCCCGTCCTGCATAGGAACGTTAAAGTCGACACGGCAAAAAACCCGCTTTCCTTTTAAGTCAATGTCTTTGACAGTCATCTTATTCATCTCACAGGACCTCCCGTTTATAAAAAAATTCTGCGACAGATAGAGCGTTTTTTATATGTTCCGGAAAAACGGATTCCATTGGAAACAGACTATGCAATATGGTTCCTGATTTTCAAAAAGTACACCCATTCACATAGTCCTTCTTGCCAGCATTATATAAAAAGGAGCGGGGAATCTTCCCCGCTCCCCTTTTTCCAAAAAATGGCCTATTTTAATCACAATGAGACAGTGGCAAGAATCCTTTCACACAAAACAGACTTCGCAGCTTTATTGAAATGAAGTTTTCACCTTTTTCATTATAGACCTTCAAGAAACGAATATCCATGCTATTTTTTGAAATTGTCTGCAACTATGTCTATTTATGGATGTTTTTCTTTTCAGAACAATGCACTGCGGATTCTTTTCATATCAAAGGGAAAGGGTATTTCTTACATTAAGTAAAGGGTATTTTTTATTGAAAGTATGGACGTGCTAACTATTAGAAAAACCCGATCCCTTTGTTAACTTAATTAAAGACCTTTTTCGGCAATATATTCAACCAAATCTACAACGCGGTGAGAATAGCCTGTTTCGTTGTCATACCAGGAAACAACTTTCACCATGTTGCCTTCCATTACCATTGTTGAAAGAGCATCAATGGTGGAAGAAGCCGGATCGCCGTTGTAGTCTTTGGATACTAACGGAAGCTCGCTGTAATTCAAAATTCCTTTTAGTTCTCCTTCAGAAGCAGCTTTTAATGCAGCATTTACTTCTTCAACTGTTACTTCTTTCTCAAGTTCAGCAACAAGGTCAACCAGGGATACGTTTGGAGTCGGAACGCGCATGGCCATACCGTTTAATTTTC
>JANWJP010000048.1 GCA_025451895.1 Robertmurraya sp. | reverse complement strand
CGTAATCGTACTTCTTTCATCTTCATCCACATTTATGGCGATATAGCGAATCGTTTCTTTCAATTCGGGAATGATTCTATGCTCCAATGCATTTACTCTTCTTCTTGTTTGTTCAATTTCATCCGACAACAATTGGCATGTTTTCTCTATTTCCGCCAATTCCAACAAATCGGGTAATAATTTATAGAGGTTATAAATGGCATCATCTAATTCTGAGGAAGAATGGACGTACCCGTAGGGATAAAGGTTGTTTTCGCTGCCGTCAGCCTTTTGCTGCAATCGAAAAACCGGTACAAGTACATTCATGATATTCTTCTTTTCCATATTGACCGAAAGCTTTTTTTGGGGAAAACAAACTGCTTCTTCCAGCATTTCCGGTGACATGGTGCTTGAAGCAAGGAAAAAATCTTTGAAAGCATTTTGTAATTCGAGTTCCACTTTTTTTCTTAATTCCCTGTTAAGCTTTATAAATACAATAAATTGGCGCATTAATTCATCCTGTTTATCCTTTAAAAGCTTATGGCCGCTTAAGGCAATTTCCAGTCTTTTTCTTATGTTTGACAACTCCATCCGGTTTGTATTTACATTCAACCTGGCCATCTGCCCGACTCCTTTTTATCCTTTTTATCCCTTGCCAGATACTTTTCCAAAAACTCATGGCGGATCCTTTTTAATTCCGCTCTCGGAATCAGTCTTAACAATTCCCACCCAAGGTCGAGTGTTTCTGTAATCGTTCTGTTTTTTGTAAATCCCTGATTCACATATATCCGCTCAAAAGCTTCCGCAAATTCAGCAAAGGACCGGTCCGTGTCAGACAAGGCATTTTCGCCCAATATCGTTGCCAATTCTTTTGCCTGAATTCCCGATGTATAAGCTGAATAAATTTGATTCATCGTATCAGCATGATCTTCCCTCGTTTTCCCTTTGCCGATTCCTTTATCCTTCAGGCGGGATAGGGACGGGATCGCATTGATGGGCGGTTCGATTCCTTTTTTATATAAATCCCTTGAAAGGATAATTTGTCCTTCAGTTATATAGCCTGTCATATCAGGAATTGGATGGGTGATATCGTCTTCCGGCATCGTCAGAATGGGAATTTGCGTAATCGACCCTTTTTTCCCTTTAATTCTTCCAGCCCGTTCATAAATAGTCGAAAGATCTGTGTACAGATATCCCGGATACCCCCGTCTCCCGGGAACCTCTTTTCTGGCTGCTGATATTTCGCGTAATGCTTCCGCGTAATTTGTCATATCAGTTAAAATCACCAAGACATGCATATCGTGCTCAAAAGCCAGGTATTCAGCGCAAGTAAGGGCCATTCTGGGGGTGGCAATTCTTTCGATAGCCGGTTCATTTGCCAAATTGATAAATAATACTGCCCGGTCGATCGCGCCTGTCTTTGTAAAATCATCCAGAAAAAACTGTGCTTCTTCAAAAGTAATTCCCATCGCTGCAAATACAACCGCAAATTTTTCACTGAAACCGGGAACCGTTGCCTGCCTTGCAATTTGCGCAGCGACTTCATTATGGGGCAGGCCGGATGCTGAAAAAACCGGCAATTTTTGCCCTCTCACCAATGTATTTAACCCGTCAATACAGGAAATCCCCGTTTGAATAAATTCATCGGGGTAGTCGCGGGCAACAGGATTCATCGGAATTCCGTTTATATCCAGTCTCTTCGCAGGGATAATTTTTGGACCGCCATCAACAGGACGGCCGAGACCATTAAAAATTCTTCCAATCATATCAATGGAAACGCCAAGTTCCAACGGCCGCCCGAGAAATCGCACCCGTGCAGTTTTTAAATTAATGCCGTCAGAACGTTCAAAAAGCTGAACCATTGCTTTATCACGGTCAATTTCCAATACTCTCCCCCTGCGAATCTCACCGCTTAGAAGTTCAATCTCAACCAATTCCCCGTATTTTACAGCTTCGACTCCTTCAACGATCATAATCGGACCGGTGACTTCAATAATCGATTTATATTCTTTAGGCATTTCGGACACCCACCTTGTCAATCAGCCCCGAAATACTGCTGACAATCTCTTCCCCGATTTTGTCAAATGTCTCCATTTGATCATCAGGGATGAATTTTGCACGTGCGATTTTTTCTCTGACCGGCAGTCTTTCAATTTCTTCTAAATAGACACCGCTTTTTAATGCGGCTGTTCCATGATAGTAAAATTCAAGAATGATCTTTAACAGCTTGAATTGCTTTTCATATGAACAAAACGTATCTTCATCATGAAAAGCATTCTGTTGCAGGAAATCCTCACGAATGGATTTTGCACATTCTAATTTCAATTGATCCGATTCAGTTAACGAATCCCTGCCCACGAGCCTGGCAATTTCCTGGAGTTTTCCTTCATCTTGAAGAAGTCTCATCGCCTGCTTCCGATACTCTGAAAAACGCGGATCGACGTAAGTATCCATCCATTGATCCATTTTTGACTGATACAAAGAATAAGAATTCAGCCAGTTGACTGCCGGAAAATGCCTGGCATATGACAAAGCATAGTCCAAGCCCCAGAATACCTTTACAATTCTGAGCGTAGCCTGCGTAACCGGTTCGGAGAAATCCCCTCCCGGCGGCGAAACCGCGCCGATAATCGTCAATGCCCCTTCCCGCTTGTCCTTTCCGTAGCATATCACCTTGCCGGCCCGTTCATAAAATTCGGCAATTCTCGATGACAAATAGGCAGGAAATCCCTCGTCTCCCGGCATTTCTTCCAACCGTCCGGACATTTCCCGCAGCGCTTCGGCCCATCTTGATGTTGAATCAGCCATCAATGCCACTGAATATCCCATATCACGGTAATATTCAGCAATTGTAATCCCCGTATAAATTGAGGCTTCCCGGGCAGCAACCGGCATATTGGAAGTGTTGGCAATCAGCACCGTCCGTTTCATCAGCGAATGGCCTGTTGCCGGATCAATGATTTCCGGAAACTCCTTCAACACATCAGTCATTTCGTTGCCCCGCTCCCCGCAGCCGACATAAACAACAATTTCTGCATCAGCCCATTTGGCCAATTGATGCTGAACTACGGTTTTTCCGGAACCGAACGGACCGGGAATGGCTGCCGTTCCGCCTTTTGCAACCGGAAAAAAGGTGTCAATGACTCTTTGTCCGGTTAATAAAGGTTCCGTGGGATTCAATTTACGTTCATATCCACGTATTTTTCTTACCGGCCATTTTTGTAACATTTGAATGGGTTTGCACCCATCCAAAATGCAAATATCATCGGATACTGTGAATTCTCCTTCTTCAATAAAGGTTACTGTTCCGGAAACACCTTGAGGAACCATAATCTTATGAATGATCACCGGTGTTTCTTGAACAATTCCGATAATATCACCCCGGGAAACTTGATCTCCAACAGCGACAGTAGGCGTAAAATGCCATTTTCTTTTCCGGTCTAAGCTGGGGATTTCAACGCCTCTCGTTAAAAAATCTCCGGCAGCAGCCCTGATGGACTCTAATGGGCGCTGAATCCCGTCAAACATCATTTCCAACAGGCCCGGACCCAGTTCAACAGAAAGCGGGGCACCTGTCAAATACACCGGATCACCCGGTCCGATTCCCGCCGTTTCTTCATATACTTGAATGGAAGCAATATCGCCCCGCATTTCAATAATTTCGCCAATCAGCCGTTCATTCGAAACACGTACCACATCAAATACACTTGCTTCTTCCATCCCCTCCGCTTCCACCAAAGGACCGGATACTTTGATAACTCTTCCGTTTTTCAAGTTATCCCTCCTCTCTAAACAGACTTCTTCCTACGGCCTTTTCAAGATTTTCATTGATTCGGTCCATACCGAGATGAAGCGTTCCCCGGTTGCTTGGAATCGGAATGAGGACAGGTGTCAGTTCACGGTCAAATCTTTTTATTGTCTCATGAATTTGAACAGCGATTTTTTCAGTGACAAAAATAATTCCGTAATCGCCGTTTGCCAATCGTTGAATGATTTTTCTGGCTTCGTTTTTATCATCAGGAGTAAAAATATCCATTCCTGTTGCTTTAAAGGCTAAAACAGAATGCTTATCTCCGATTACTGCTATTTTAGACATAAACGTCACGCATCCTTTTTTTGATCCTTACGGGAGGAACATTATACAGCTTTGAAATAATAATCAGCCGTAAATTCTTTATCTCTGCCTCCTTGGCAAGAAGATAGGATATTAACGGTTCCGGGCCGAAATGGATGTACTTCGATTGGCGAAGCAAATTCATTAAGTATCGATCCATTGCCTTTTCAAATTCCGCAGGACCTCCGTTATTTCGTTCAGATTCTAAACCGCGTATAAGAGCGTGACCGATTTTTTCATTCCTGAATCTTTGCATGATCGTTGCTTCGGAATCATAAAAACAAGCGGCAATTCTTTCACGGTCTATGTTCCCATTTTCAAATAAAACATCATGAAGAAAAGCCTGATCCTTTCCTTGCCTTTTAACACGAATTAATGTTCTGATATTAAGAAAATCAATCATTGCCTTGACAAATTCTAAAAACAACGGCATCCCTTTCGAAACAACCATTTGGTGTAACTCCTTTAAATACATGCGGTCCAAAATGATGTCAATCCGCTGCGGATCCTGCGTCCGGCTGAATTCTTTCTGCATGTTGTCGATCAAATCCAACAGTTCACCATCCGTTTCGAGAAAATGCTTTTTTTCATTTGAGATTATTTTTTGCCTGTAAAAGGAACCTACAGGAATATAAAGACGGGATAGATCTTCTTTTAAAATGGCTCCCTTGCAAAGAACCTTTAAATTATGGCAGTCATACTTTAATGCTGCCATGTTTACAATATCCGGATCCGGAGATATCTCTTCCATGCCGGCATAGGTTTTCTGCAGTTCTCCCGAAAGCATTTCTTCATACCGGAAAAGACTTTCATCATCCTGCAGATATTCCGCATACGTTGTCGTTTTTAAACTTTTTCGCAATTCTTCCGGCCCTGATGCCTCAATCAATTTCTCAAGGAAATCCCCGGTCAGAAGCTTTTTTTCTAAAACTCTGATCCGCACAACGGCCTGGACAAAATCCATTCGGTTCATACGGATCACCCCTAATCAAATAAAACATGCGCTGCGGAGAATTCCAGGTCATCCCGGTAAAAATGAATAATGGACTCAAAAGTGTTATTAATAATCAATCGGTCACAAATTAACTTAAAACCTGAATCAACCGTTTCGTCTTCTGCCAGCTTACAAGGAATTTCCAACTGTTCGACAATCGCTCTTTTATCTTTCGGTACCACCAAAATTTCCTTTCCTGTGAACTTTATATCTTTTAATTCATGTTCCAAAAATTGCACATATGTCCTGTCATCAAGACGCCTCAATTCTTCCAATGCCCTTGCAAGAACGGTTTGTATCACTTCCCCTTTGGCTTTCAGGCGTTCATCCCTGGCTTTTATTCTGGCATTGGAGATGGCCTTCTCCCTGATAAAAGCTGCTTCCGCTTTAGCATTGTTGAGAAGCTCTTCCTTTTCTTTCATTGCTTTCATTTTTCTTTGATGCATGATTTTTTTCTTTTGCTCTTCTGCATTCTGTAAAAGGGCACCGGCCTCTCTTTGAGCATCCCCGATAATTTTTGTAATAAGATTGTCCAGATTACTCATATTGATCACATCCTGCCGGAATTAAAAACTGAGAGATGTTAATAAAATTAAAGAAATAACAAACGCCAACAATGCATAAGTCTCAACCATAACGGCAAAAACGATGCCTTTTGTTGTCTGTTCTTCATTTTTCGCCAAAATGGTAATGCCTGCAGCGGCTACCCTTCCTTGAAATATGGCTGATTTCCAGCCGACAAAAGCAATCGGCAGGCATGATACGAATATATATACCCCCTGGCTTAAAGCCATTGAAACTGATAATTGATTTATGGCCAAAAGTCCAATCACAAAACCATACAGTCCCTGTGTTCCCGGGATGAGTTGCAAAATTAGCGATTTACCGAATTTTTCCGGTTCTTCGATGATTAATCCGGCAGCCGCTTCTCCCACAAGCCCTAGACCTTTTGCCGAACCAATCCCCGACATCAGTACCGCCAAAGCCACTCCCAGGCTTCCAAAAAAGATTCCGCCATACTCAGTAAAAATCCCTGCAAAATTCATGTTCAAACCTCCCGGTGGTTGCTGAAAATGCTTTTCTAAATAAACGCCTAATCTATATAAAGCGGAAAACGCCTCTATGATAACCCTCAGGCGTGACCCTGATTGCTTCTTCCACCTGTAACCAAAAATCAAAGATTGACTGATTTGAATCCAAATCCATAAACAAGCAATCCACTTTAAACGCAGCCCTGCCCGGGCAAAACAGATAATTTCACAAATACTTGCTTGTTTGGCATACCGGCCGCAATTATTTAATGTTAATATATTTGGACTGACTTCGAAAAACTTGAAACGCTTTCCCGCCGCCTTCATAAAATTTTCCGAAAAACTCAACATACGTTAGCCGCAAATTATGAACATAGCTGCTCAATAAACTTAAAAATATATTAAATCCCTGTCCGGCAATAAAAACGGCAATTCCGAGAATGATACCGATGAATCCTAAGCCGGATAACATGGCAACCATCAAATTTATTGCCTGGGCAATAAACGCACTGGCAAGTCCCAAAGCCATCAGCCTGGAATAAGATACAAAATCTCCGACATAACCGGAAATCCCGTATAGTCTGTAGAGACCGCCGGCAATTTTTCCGCCCGCGCTTTTACTGTTCCTTCCCCCGGTCACAAGAATTCCAGCCATTCCCGCAAGCATAATCGCGAGACTAATATTTTTCCCTGTGTGCAAAACCGGTATAAAAAACGACAGCAAGTAGAAAATCCCGCCGCCCAATGCCATGTACCAAAATCCTGTATTACAGATTGCATCAAACATATTTCCTTTTTTAAGGTCCATATAACCTTGAATTCCCAAGGCAAAAAAGATATGAATCACGCCAATGGACATAGATAAAACAAGCAACAAGCTATATTCTTCAGTTGGAGTAATAAAAGAAGGGAATGACAATAAGTCGCCGAAAAAAGAACCGTAAACGATTCCCCAGAGGATGATCGAAAAACTCATGAAGTAGAAAAGCTGAATAAAATTTCTTTGTTTTTCTGAAAGATTAAAAACCTTTAATATGATATAGCAAATGATAAGCAACAATAATCCGTATCCTGCATCACCAACCATCATGCCGAAAAACAGCCAGTAAAAAACAGAAAACAACGGTGTCGGATCGATTTCCCCATACTTCGGAAGGGCATACATTTTTGTAATAGATTCAAACGGCTGAAAGTATTTAGAGTTATTCAGCAAAACGGGGACCTCCGGGTCATTTTCCCTTGCCTCCGTAATATTGAGATAATAATGTTCTCCCAGTTCTTTAGATATAACTTGACTAAATTTTCCGGTCAATTCCAACGGGAGATAACCCGCTATCATATTCAGCCTGTTTGTTCTTAAAAAATTATTTGCAGCCAAAACCCTGGTTTTAATCAAAAACAAGTAGTCGTACAGCAGTTCAAGCCCAGGCAGTACCCGGGAAATTTCCTTTATTTTTATATCGGCTTTTCTCCGTTCATCCTGAAGATTTTGAATCCTTTCTGTAAGAGAAGACATTTCTTCTTCAGGAGTGCCTGAAAACTTTAAATCAATGTTTGTAAACCCGTTTCGTAATAATATTTCTTGAATCCTGCCCGCTTCAGTTTGGTGAGTCATTGCTATGATATACACATAACGGTCGTCTTCACTAATGACTCTGCAACTGCTCAATGCGTCATCTGCCAAATCCTGCTCCACCTTTGACAGGAATCTTTTAGGAACGCTCCCTGTTAAAACTGCACAATTTTTCCATGAAGTCATGCTTTCCATGGACATATCCAATGGAAGCCAAGGTTCCAGTTCAGTCATTTGCTCCGTTAATTGATTGATTTCCCCGTCAATACGTTCTTTTTTATCAACATTTTCCCGAATGATTTTATAAACTTTGGGAAAATCAACATCTGCAGCCTTTTTCGCAAGATCGTCAATATCAACGGTTTCCGTCCCTTCCTTAAAACGCTGCAACCCTGTTTGTTTAGCGGCAAATTTACTCAATACTTGAATAGAAAAAGACACTTTTTGAATTTCTTCTTCAAGCTTTGTGAGTGTTTCTTCCCCGTAGGTTTCAGCCGTTGCCGCGGGCATGAACGTTTGCTGATCCTGTAAATTAACAAAATGAATATATTTAAATTTCTGCAGTATTTCCAGAAGCCGTTCCTTGTCCTCTTCCATAATGAACAGACTGAATTTACTCATTTTTACGATTGCCATGAATTTCCACAACCTTCTCAACAATAAGTTGAACGGCTTTTTCCAGCTTGACATTGTCCATACCACGAATTGACAGGGCTTCTTTCAATCCTTTTTCCAAAATGGAATCCGCTTCCGACTTTCCCTCTGCCGCAGCCTTTTCCACAATCCGCTCCGCTTCCTGCTTTCCCTGGGCTATGATTTTCAAATATAATTCCTCTGCCATATTTTCCGCTTCCTGCAGTATATCTTTTTCCCTTTGCTCCGCCTCTTTCACCAATTTTTCGGCTTCCTCTTCAGCCTGTTTAAGCCTGGAGAGTGCTTCATTGGCTTCAATCATTGCTTTCACCTGCCCGAAACCCATGAAAACAGGAAGAACATGCCGCAGCGTTTCTGCTCAATATTGAGCAATATTTCAATTAAATTTCACAGAAACTTCTTAATTTTATTGTATAAAAATATATTCTCCGTTACAAGTTGGAAAAAGGTGAACAAATATTGTCAAAGAAACAAAATACAAGAGTTCTATTTATCACCAACAGTTTTGGTGACATAACTCAAAACGAAAAAACTTTTTTCCGCCGACAAAAAATAGCAGGGGAAAATTAATGCCTTTTCTCCCTGCTATTTTAAGATGTGTATTTTTTGAACCAGTATTACCAGATTTTTAATATATGACTTTCGGGGAAAATGTTTTTTCTTCATTAAAAACAGACGTTCGTAAATCTTCATTTTTCTTGATGCCGTCAGTATGACCAAATCCCAGCAAATCAAGAATTTTTTCCTCCGGTCTGCGGTTCTTTCCTTTATACGGAAAACAGTGAATATGAATTGCCGGATTAAAGTTGATTTCAATAATGCCGTAATTATCTTCCCCGGCTTCCTCCGTGATATCATCGATCATCATATCGACACCGCAAAAGACAGCTCCGACAGCCTGTGCCGAACGAATGGCAATTTTTTTATAAGAATCCGGGATCTCATCGGTATAATCAATGCTGTCTCCGCCTGTGCTAATATTGGAGTTTTCCCGCAAAAAGACCGTTTCTCCCTTTTCCGGTATATCCGTCCGTTTTCTTCCCTGGCCTTTTAAAAACAACTCCTCTGCCTCTCCCAAACGGATTTTTTCCAGTGGCGTGCGGTAGCCTGTACCCCGGAGCGGATCTTTATTTTTTTCCGCAACCAGTTCCTCAATCGTCGATTTGCCGTCACCAATGACATTTGCGGGAACCCTGTGAAGCACACCCAAAACCTCGTCACCTATAACAAGAAAACGGTATTCTTTTCCCGACAAAAATTCTTCAATTAATACCGTTTCATCATATTGGAAGGCCAATTGAAAAGCAGTTTCATAATCCTCTTTGGAAAACGCGCCGGTAAAAATCGTAACTCCCACTCCAAAGTTTGTTGTTTTTGGCTTAATAACAATGGGTTTGTCTTGATAATATGCAAAATCCTTCAAAGCACGGTTGATATTATCATACTCTTTACCTTTCGGAACCCTGATACCGTTTCTGGCCAGTATTTTTTTCGTCACGGTTTTATTTTCCATCATTAAAACCGTTATATAAGAATCAAGAGATGTCTTTGTGGCTTGTTTTACATATTCCGTCCGGCCATTTTTTGTTAAAGAGATGAAATTTTCCTTTCTGTCCAAAATCTCAAATTCAATGCCCCTCTTAATAGCTGCTTTTAATAATATTTGCGTGGACAGTTCCAAATCCTCAAAGCCAGTTAAACGGAAGCTTTTGTTTTCACTTTCCTGTGTGTATTGTTTTGCTTTATTAAGATGGAAGTCAACAAATGAAGACTGTTCAACTTCCTTCTTGATCCTTCCTGCCAGACTGAGAGAAGGATCAAGCAATGCCTTGCGATGTTCTTCAAGAACCTTCAAATATTTCTGCGTATTCATGCCCAGTTCACGAACCATGGCCATCATCTCTTCAATAATCATCAGGCCCGTTTCCTGCATTGTTGTTCCGTCCGGACCGAACTTCAAATTAGCTGTAATGCCTTCTGTACAGACAAGATCCAAATGGATATCCGCCAGCCTTTGATCTTCTTCCCCGTACGGCCGGTCCTCCATGAGAAGAAGATAAATCAAAAATAAATGGAGAAAATGAAGCGTTTCTTTGCTAATGCCGTTTTTATCAAAAGGATTCAAGTCAGCTGTACGAATCTCCAAATATTCGACCCCATTCCGGATGAGGCCCTCCAATTGATTTTCCCCTGCAACTCCCTTCAGGCGAATCATGCTGTATAATTCTTTAATACTGATTAAATCTCCCGCCTCTACATAAGCCTTTAAAGCCGCAACATATTCTTCAACGGAAGAAAAAGGAATATAAAATTTCTTTTTATTGCGGTATCCGTACTCACTGTTCCGGAGTGAATTCATATTTGGAAAGTAAAAGTCTTCTTTACGCAACTGTTCTGCCTTTTGAACACATTCTTCCAAATACGATTCATGAAAAACCGGACTGGCACCCGTAAAATAAGTAATGAGCCAACGGAGCCGTGAAAAATTCCTTGCCACCCTTAAATAAAGCTCATTTTTAAAATCCCGGAAACTTTTATCTGTTCCAATTGCCTGGTGCAACTTTTCAAGAAAATCCTCATGAAAAGAAAAATTAACATGAACGCCGCTGAGACACATTAATTTTTTTTCATACTTGGCTGCCAGACAATTACGGTATTCATTTGCGGCCATATCCCCCATGTCAGCAACCGGAATCATTTCCTCATCGGGCAAAACCGGTGGATTGCTGCTCGGCCATAGAAATTCATCCTTCAATTCCAGCGAAACAATATCCTGCAGCACTTCCATAAAATCATATGTCTTTTCAACAGAATCAAAAGCAGGAGTAATCATTTCCACCTGACTTTCAGAAAAATCCGCTTTAATATATGGATTTTCCGCTTTTATGCCAAAAACTTGCGGATGCGGAGTCAATGCAAGTTTTCCTTCTCTGTCTACCCGGATATTCTCCTTTTCCAATCCAAAACGTCCCAGGAAGATATCTTCATTTAAGCGATAATCCAAAATTTGTTGAAAGAAATTTTTATCAATTAAGCTCACTTTGTCGCCACCCTTTAGCTTTCACTCATTAAAAAGTATGCAGTTTTAAAATTATTACCATTCCCATTATAATAAATTGCTTCTTAAAAAGCGTGGAAATAGCACTTATTAAGAGTATTATGAATTTTTAACCTTTATATCTTGTCACAAAAATCCCTGTGATCAGATTATTTATTATATTAAGCATTTCTTAAAAAAAGACCTTAAAAACCGGAAAACGGATTGCATTGACAGAAAACAAACCATCGGAAAATTTCACTTGCAAATTTATGTTAAAAGGGGTTTTGTCCTAAAAAAACAAATATGCTCATTTATATGACATCATGATTCTTTTCTCTTATCACTATCAAAAACAGAAAAAGATTTCGGTGATTTGCCGGGTGCCGGGATCCCGGGTTGATGCAAAAGGGGAAGAACCCGGCTGAAATTACCCTGTTAAAGGGGAAGTTCTTCTTTAATAGCCATGAATATAGGCATTTTTGTATTTTTTTTAATAGGAGATGAGTGACATAAATCAACATATCGGCGAAATCGGATGATATATCAGCGAAATTTTGAATTTATCGGCGAAATTTCAAATTTATCGGCGAAAATTTCATTTTATCGGCGAATTTACGATTTTATCGGCGAACGCCTCCAATCCAAACCAAAAAGGGACTGCAAAAATCCGTAAGTGCAGTCCCTTTTATACTCAATTTGATAATGTTAGTTTTCCAAATCCGTAACCAAAATCCTTCACCATTTCCGCATAAAGTTTTTTGCCGAGAAGGAATTCATAGATTTCATCTGCTTTTCCCCCGGGATCAATATCCGTAAATTGTTCGGGGTAAAGAACTTTTCCCATATAATAGGCATCGGCCAAAGCAGTATCAATATTCGTAGAATAGAAATTGTAGGGCAATTGTACATATAGCTCGCCTTTTGCAAATGCCGAAAGAGAGTGATAATAATTCGGGTTTTTCCGGTAATCATCTAAAATTAGCGCCAATCCGCCCAGGTCAATGAAAATTTTATCAGGGTTCCATTCCAAAAGTTTTTCTTTGTCTATCATCACTGAACCTGTCCGTCCTGTTTCATCGGCCACATTGACGGCATTAACGGCATTAAGAAGTTGGTAATTGCCCCTTGTGCTTGTAATGCCGTGTGCTCCCCGATAACTAATCCCTCCAATATAAGCCGTAAATTTTTCATCATCCGGAATATCTTTCGTCCGATTATGTAAATCGCTCTTTATATTTTCAAAGAAACGGATAACATCCTTAGCCCGTTCCTCTTTACCAATCACCTTGCCGATCAATTTAACCGATTCGTATAAAACCGGATCAAAAACCGCTGTATCTCCATAGCTTATCGCAATCACGGGAATTCGTGTTTTTGCCTGCAATTCATCCGCAGTGCTCTTTTCCGTCGTATATGTAGTAAAAATGACATCCGGCTTTACGGCAAGGAGCTTTTCCGGATCCGGAGCGTTATTCGGTCCGCCGAGGCCGATCACAGGAAGATCCGCAATCGATTGATTCGCTAGAAAATAAGGCCGGCCGGTCGGATTATCCTTTTCGATTTGTTCAACTCCTGCCAGACGGTTCTTATCTCCCACATACAAATACAATCTCAGCGCGCCCGGACCAATGGCGACCGCTTTTTTTACATCCTTCTTTACCGTTACTTCTCTTCCCAGCATATCTGTAACAATAATGGTTCCGTCCTCCGAAGAACCGGCTTCATCCTGTGATGCAGACAAAGCACTGCAGCCCCCCAATAATAAAACAAAAAGCAAACCAATTATAAGCGATAATTTTGATATTTGTTTACTCATAAACATTCCCCTTGTTCAATGATTTATACCGGAATAACAACCGGCAAATTATCACAGGTTCTCACTTTAACAGAGACTGAATAAACACTTTTAATATTTTGCGGATTCATCACTTCCATGCCGCCGATGGCAAAGATTTCACTGTCCTTCATCAACAGAAATTTGTCGGCAAACCTGAGAGCCAGGTTTAAATCATGCATCGTAACAACTGCGGCCATGTTTTTTTCTTTGACAATTTTTCTCACCAAACGGACAACCTCAAGCTGATTTTTTAAATCAAGATTACTCGTCGGTTCGTCCAGGAGAAGCACTTTCGGCTCCTGGGCCAATGCCCTTGCAATAACCACTTTTTGCAGTTCTCCGCCGCTGAGTTCATCAATGTATCGAAGGGAGAATTTTTCTAAATTGAGCATCTGAATAATTTGATGAACGATTTCCAAATCCTTATCGGTAATATCCCATTTAATGTAAGGTTTCCGTCCCAGCATAATGGTATCAAACACTGTTTGCCGTGACGCACGGCTGGTTTGGGATACATAACCGATTTTCTTTGCCAAATCAGTTCCGGACAATTTCCGTGCATCTTTTTTATCAACATAAACAGCTCCATGTTGCGGCTTTAAAATCCTGTTAATACATTTTAACAAAGTCGATTTGCCCGCTCCGTTAATCCCGAGTATCGCCAGACATTCCCCCGGTTTAATAGAAAACTTGATGTCTCTCAATACAGAGCGGCTCGGATACTGAAAGCTTAAATTTTCAATTGACAGCATCATCGTCTTTTATTCCCCCTTATTAACAGGTATAAGAACATTGGCGCTCCCAAAAAAGAAGTAATCGCTCCAACGGGAAGAACTACCGGAGAAATCATCGTCCTTGCCAATGTATCGGAAAACAGTAAAATCAAAGCTCCCATAAATGCGGAGGCGGGAATAAGAAAACGGTGGTCACCGCCAATAATCCGCCGCATAATATGCGGTGCAATCAATCCGATAAAACCGATCATCCCCAAAAAGGAAACGGAAACAGCGGTAATCAAAGAAGCAATCACCATGCCCTCCAACCGGACCCGTTCCACATTCACTCCCAGGCTTTTGGCAGTTTCCTCACCGCCGTCGAGAGCATTATAATCCCATCGTCTGTATAGAAAATAGATAAAGGCACACCCAATAACTCCTGCAAGAATGATTACTTCCTGCCAGGAGACACGGCCCAAATCGCCAAAAGTCCAAAATATAGCCGCCGCTATTTGTACATCTTCAGCAAAGTATTGAATAAGGGTTGTTCCTGCAGTAAACAAGGAACCTAATGCAACACCGGCCAAAACAATCGATTCCGGTGAAAAGCGGCGGATCCTGGCCAAAAGCAAGACCACTGCAGTTGCCCCCATAGATGCAATAAAAGCGGATATGGCAACGATGTATGGATTATTAATAAAAACAGCATCAGCTGCCTGACTTTGTACAGTTCCTGCTCCCAACAGGACAATTGCGACATTTGCCCCGAACGCCGCTGCATTTGAGATTCCCAATGTGGAAGGGGATGCCAGGGGATTGCGAAGATTATTCTGCATCACTGCTCCGGCCACGGCCAGACCGATCCCGACAATAATTCCGGCCATTATTCGCGGAAGGCGGATTTCCCAAATGACAATTTGCGAAATCTCGTCTCCTTTCGCAAAGATGGCTTGAACAACTTCATATAAACTTAATTTAGCTGATCCGGCATTTATAGAAATAATAGCCATTAATAATACAAGAAAAATTAAAATGAAAATAACAAATAATTTTCTCCCTGTATATTTTTTATAAGAGCTGATTGTTTGAAACCTCTCCCCAGCTTCTGCCTTCTTTCCGTTCAATTTCATCTGCTCCGTTCTCTTTCTATATTGAAGGTACCTGCCAATACAACCAGGCGGTTTTTGCCTTCATGTTTTCTTCTACCATGCCTTCATTGCTGATTTCTTCAAGATATCGTTTGATCTTTTCCTGAAGCTGCAATTGATCCGAAGAAAAACTTCGCAGTTGATAACTGTATATTTCAACCGCCTGTTCCAGCGGCCAGTTCTTTGTCCATTCGCGATCCTGATAGGCAATGTCAGAATAAATTCCTTTCTGCCACAAAATATTAAAAGCATAATAAATGTTTGAAGGAGGATATTTTTTTATTTCCCATCCCAATTTATTAATAAGATAATTCTTTATCTTATCTTCTCTATAGACAAAACCGCTCATAAAACAGTGCTTTCTTGAAACCGCATTCATTTTTAAAAGCGTTTCGGCATCATTAACCGCCGGGCTCATGGATGCGAACACGAGATCAAATTTCTTTTCCCATCCCCATTCTTTTATATCCAGCGACTGCCATGGAATTGTGTGGAATTGCCCGTTCTTCAAGCCCTTTGCTTCCATATTCTCTTTTGAAAAAGCAATCATTTTTGGCGAAATATCGATACCTGTTACAGAACGGACCATTCCGGCAAACGCAATGGAATATTTACCCGCTCCGCATCCTATATCCAGCACCTCAAAATCACTTTGAAGTGCATCTTTTGAAAGTAAAAATTCAATGACATCATCATTATTTTTTGACTGTTCATTTTCCAGTGTTAATTGATTAAATTCTTCTGCTCTTAAATCCCAAAATTTCTGAGTTTCGGTTAAGTTGGCCTGTTCTCTCTTTTTCCAGGCATCTGCAAAAATGTTTACATCCAACCTTGAACGCCCCATTTCCGTTTACAAATAATTATTCTGATAATTCACGAAATGTGAATCGTGTTATTTTTCTGTAATATCGTAACACATACTCTTGTAATTTAAAATAATGTCACGCCTAATAATTAATATGTCACAAAATTGTCGAAAATCGCCGGCTGATATATGGGGAAAGACTTGCTTTTATAATGAAGCGGGCAAGAGGAAGATACGTAAAATTTTCATATTTTTCACACTAATAACACCTGTTAGTTTCCTGGGGAATCTGACATACAACTGCTATTGCTTAAATCAAACTCTGATTCACTGCATAAATATTTCTTATCCGGGGCAAAAAAATACCCGGAATTCTTGTCCTTAAGAAATTCCGGGTTTTGTCATGTTCGTAATGCTCAGGTTTAACGCAATAATTGAAGGATAGCGGCTGTAACAACAATCTGCTCCGCTATACTATCCTCCGGAAAAAAATAAATGAAAACAAGACAGACAAACCGCAATTAGATAAGCTTTAGAACAATGTCAACCAATGCAGGAGCAACACTCAAAACATAGTCCAAAAGCTGTAGTGCAAATCCAGTAATCATTATTTTCACTCCCTTGCCATATAGGCTTAATTTAATCATGTAGGCGTAACTTTTTTCGGAATTGTTCCGTCACATTTAATGAAAGCCTGCCAACATAGATATTTACAAAGCCTAATAAATTTATCATCATAAATTAATATAATTTCCCGGACAGGCAATCTCAATATTCCCAATGTGGCACAAATCCGAAAAATTTTTTAAGTCAAATTATTTCTTGGATGATAAATAATTGCAAGAAACCCATTTTCTATATCTTTTTCAAACCTTTTAATGTGTGTCATGTAAAATATTACATGTCAACACACTTTCCCCGCTGTAAATTGTGCTTAACTATGTTTACAAATGAAAATCATCATGGTATTATTCGTCACAATTTCTTCACAATTACATCTACAAATGAATAAAAGGATGTCCATTCTCCTTAGTGAAAGGAAAAACGGACATCCTTTTTATTACTTTTCACGTTTTTGGAGTAATCCATATTTCGCCGGAATTCTGTCAATATGATTGGTATTTCCTGTTTAGTATCGAATTAAAAAGTATTTCTTCTTTCCGCGGCGTATGATTGTAAACTTTCCTTCAATGCGATCTGCTTCAGAGATTACATAATTTATGTCGTTCATCCGTTCCCCGTTAATATAAATGGCCCCGTTCGCCACGTCCTCTCTGGCCTGCCGCTTGGAAGAAACGATACCGGCCTGCACGAGAAGATCAACAATTCCCATTTCTCCGCCATCTTTAAATTCATGGGAAGGAACATCTTTAAATCCTTGTTCTATTTCCGCGGCCGTTAACTCTTTAACATTGCCGCTGAAAAGAGCTTCGGAAATTTTAATCGCCTGCTGAAGAGCTTCCTCCCCGTGTATAAACCGGGTCATTTCTTCTGCCAGGGCCCTTTGGGCTTTCCGCATATGCGGCTCCGTTTTCACGGACTTCTCCAATGCTTCAATTTCTTCTTTTGAAAGGAAAGTGAAATATTTTAAGTACTTAATCACATCAGCATCAGCGGTATTAATCCAGAACTGATAGAACTCATATGGAGTGGTCTTCTCCGGATCGAGCCAAACCGCGCCGCTTTCCGTTTTGCCGAATTTAGTGCCATCCGCTTTTGTCACAAGAGGAATTGTCAATCCGAAAACTTTTGCACCTTCCGGCTCAAGCTTTCTGATCATTTCCAAACCGGTTGTAATATTGCCCCACTGATCGCTGCCGCCGATTTGCATCTTACAATCGTAATTTTTGTACAAATGATAGAAGTCCATTCCTTGTAAGATCGTATAGGCAAACTCAGTGAAGGAAATACCCGATTCCAAACGGGAAGCAATCGTATCTTTGGCCAGCATGTAATTGACTCCGATGTTCTTGCCGTAATCACGAAGGAAAGTGATCACATCCATGGAGCCAGTCCAGTCATAGTTATTGACCATGATCGCTCCATTTTCCCCTTCAAAATCAAAGATTTTCTCCATTTGTTTCTTAATCGCTTCGACATTCTTTTTGATTGTCTCCTCCGATTGAAGTTTTCTTTCCTCCCGTTTACCGCTCGGATCCCCGATCATTCCGGTTGCACCTCCAACGAGAATAATCGGCCGATGTCCGTATTTTTGAAAGCGTCTTAATGTCAGATAAGGTAATAAATGACCAATGTGCATACTGTCAGCAGTCGGGTCCACTCCGCAGTACAGGGAAATTTTCTCCTTGGATAATAATTCCTTTAATCCTTCTTCATCTGTTTGCTGGTAAATAACACCTCTCCATTCCAGCTCTTCCAACAAATTCATTGCTTACTCCTCCTTAAATTGTGCTTATTTTTGAAACAGTTCGCTCATTTATAAATCAGCATGCTTGATACATTTTTTTAAAATGGCTCTGTTAAATTGGGTTGTTGATTTCCGTTACAGGCACGCACGGTTCGCGGGCGAGCGCCGAGCCTCCTCAGGCCAACACGATGTTGGTCACGAAGGCGTTGCCACAGGACGTGGCGTTTTTAGCCTTTAGGCCAACAGG
>JANWJP010000047.1 GCA_025451895.1 Robertmurraya sp. | reverse complement strand
AGATCCCGTTGGGAGCGAGTTTCTCCCGGTACGGGATCCAAAACGGCATATTAGAGCCCATGTGAAGCGAGCTAACCCCGGCACGGGATCCAAAATAGCAAATTGGATCCCATTCGGTGCGAGATTCCCTCGGCACGGGATCCAAAATAACATATTAGATCCCATGTGAAGCGAGCTAACCCTGGCACGGGATCCAAAATAACATATTAGATCCCGTTGGGAGCGAGTTTCTCCCGGTACGGGATCCAAAACGGCATATTAGAGCCCATGTGAAGCGAGCTAACCCCGGCACGGGATCCAAAACGGCAAATTAGATCCCATTCGGAGCGAACTAACCCCGGCACGGGATCCAAAATGACATATTAGATCCCGTTGGGAGCGAGTTACTCCCGGTACGGGATCCAAAATGACATATTAGATCCCATTTGGAGCGAGCTAACCCCGGTATGAGATCAAAATAACAAACTAGATCCCAAAGTTGACCTGTCACCCTGGAAACAGGCTCTAGTTTGTAAAAGTAGGCCCGAAGTTGGCCTAGTATGCCGAATTCGGAATCTACTTCGATAAAGTAAATCCCGAAATTAACCTGGTCACAACTTAGAATGGTCACCAAAACAACAAATTAAATCCTGTTATTGCAAGACCCCCTAAAACCGGCACTAAACCACCGAAAAATAACAATCTTCCCCCGGCCCCATCCACCAACCACAACCAAACACAATTACAAACAAAAAAGCAAGCGGACATACAGCAAAAGCTGTTCACCCGCTTGCATTTTTGAACTTTCCCGGCAGTTCAATATATCAAATTTCCGTGGCTTCACTATTTTCCAATTTCCCGACTCTACTACTTTTCCAATTTCGTGACTCCACTACTTCGTGGCTTCACTATTTCCCGACTCCATTACTCGCTATTCCCCGATTTCGAGATTTCGCTATTTTCCAATTTCACGACTTCACTATATTTCACTATTTTACTATTTCCCAATTTCCCGATTTCACAAATTCACACTTTCACAATTTTCTTGTTTTCCAACAACAATCGCCCAAACTTAACCTTCTCACTTATTACTGTTATTCAACGCTGCTTCAATAAAATCCCTGAATAACGGCTGCGGTCTAGTCGGTCTTGAAGTAAATTCCGGATGGAATTGTGTAGCCACAAACCATGGATGATCCTTTAATTCAATGATTTCCACATAACGGCCATCCGGACTTAGTCCTGAGAACACAAAACCGGCTTTCTCCATTTCTTCACGATATTGATTGTTAAATTCATAACGATGGCGATGGCGTTCGTAAACCAATTCTTCATTATAAGCCTTGAAAGCTTTTGTGCCTTCCTTCAACTTGCAAGGATATTTACCGAGGCGCAGAGTTCCGCCCAAGTTTTCGATGTCCTTTTGATCAGGTAACAGGTCGATAACCGGATAGCTGGTATTTTTGTCAAATTCAGTGGAATGGGCTTCTTTATAGCCAAGAACATTCCGGGCATATTCGACGGTTGCCAGTTGCATGCCCAAGCAGATTCCCAAGAAAGGTTTCTTGGACTCGCGGGCATATTGAATGGCGTCGATTTTTCCTTGCACACCGCGCTCGCCAAAGCCCCCGGGAACAAGAATTCCGTCGGCATCGCCCAAAATTTCAGGGGCTGTTTCCGGTGTTACTTCCTCTGAATTGATCCAATCAATTTCAATATTGGAATCGTAGGCAAATCCGGCATGCTTTAAGGCTTCGACAACTGAGAGATAGGCATCCTGAAGCTCGACATATTTTCCGACAAGGGCAATTTTTGTTGTTTTAGACAGATTGCTTACTTTTTCGGCCAGTTTTTTCCACTCTGTCATGTCTGCTTCCGGAGCCTGGATGCGCAGATGATCCAAAACGATTTGGTCCATCATTTGTGCTTGCAATGTTAGTGGAATCATATAAAGATTGCTTTCATCAGGCTCTTCGATTACCGCTTTCCGGTCAATATCACAGAATAGCGCAATTTTATCTTTCATATCTTCGGAAATTGGCATTTCCGTCCGCACAACGATAATGTTTGGCTGGATTCCCAGGCTTCTCAATTCTTTTACGCTGTGCTGAGTCGGCTTTGTTTTCATTTCACCGGCTGCCCGCAAATAAGGAACCAGTGTACAGTGGATATACATGCAATTATGTTGGCCGACGTCGCTCTTAATTTGCCGGATTGCTTCCAGGAATGGAAGGGATTCGATATCACCCACCGTACCGCCAATTTCAGTAATGACAATATCTGCGTTTGTTTCACGGCCGGCTTTAAAGATATGTTCCTTAATTTCGTTCGTGATATGAGGAATGACTTGAACCGTGCCTCCGTTGTATTCCCCGCGTCTTTCTTTTTGCAGAACAATCGAGTAAATCTTCCCTGTTGTCACGTTACTGAATTTTGTCACATTTATATCTATAAAACGCTCATAATGACCCAGGTCAAGGTCTGTCTCAGCTCCGTCCTCTGTAACAAAAACCTCCCCATGTTGATAAGGACTCATTGTTCCCGGATCAACATTGATATAAGGATCAAATTTTTGGATAGTAATGTTCAACCCGCGATTTTTCAAAAGACGGCCAAGGGAAGCTGCAGTAATCCCTTTACCTAATGACGAAACAACCCCGCCTGTAACAAAAATGTACTTTGTCATGGTTTTTCCCCCTCATCATAAGTTTGTACATTATTTTGCGCTTTAATGAATGTAAAAGATTAAATTTGCTCAGTTTGCAGGGGAATGAAACGATTATGCATAGATCAAAATAAAAAGCACTCCGCTTACTTTTTAAGTAAGGGAGCGCAGGAATTATCTATTTACCGTTCCTATTTTAAAGGAGCCCAAACATGATTCTACAAGCCTCTTTATAAAAAGTCAATACTAGAGATCTTCCTCATCTTCATCATCGAGAAAATCATCGTCGTCAAGGCCGTCCAAATCATCTTCGTCGAGAAAATCGTCGTCTTCGTCATCAAATTCATCAAGATCTACATCATCTTCTTCATCGAAGTCGTCATCATCGAGATCTTCTTCTTCTTCATCCAAATCGTCAAGATCTTCTTCGTCCAACTCATCATAATCGTCGAAGTCTTCTTCAAGCGCCTTTTTCGCCTTTTTCTTTTTCTTGGCTTTTGTTTTTGCAGGAACCACTGTATCATCTTCAATCTGATCAACCGGATACCAGGTTCTCAGACCCCAGCGGTTTTCTCCAAGTGAAATAAAACGTCCGTCGATATTTAAGTCCGTGTAAAATTGGGCAATCCGTGCTCTCGCTTCTGATTCACTCATACCGAGTGCTTCAACAATTTCATCCCAAATTTCTTGAAAAGAAACAGCCTGCTTACGCTCATCCAAAATATAATAAGCCATTTCTATCATTGACATTTCCTGTATTGCTTCAGGTGTCAATTCCTTAAGACTCATCATCCCACTTCCTTTCTCCATCCTTCAAACAAAGGCTGCCCAAACTGCATTTGCGGCAAACATTACCGGTCAGCAGGAATGAAAATCAATATATGTATTAGATAAGTGCATGAAAACCTGCCGACTAATGTTTCGTCTCATTGCATATTCTCCATTATAAACAAAAATTTGTCGTTTATGCCAGACAAGACGCCGGAGCGTCCTAATTCCCCAATATACTCTTATAAACGGTTATGAAAAGAAAGCATATATCGGAATATCGTCAATTATCGACCTGTTCCGTGATAAAAACTACTTATTCCCGTTACGAAGATAGGGTTTTTTAAAAAAATGAAAAGCTTTTTTCCATCCTTTTTCTTTTATCTTCTGTCTTTTTCTTTCATCCCCTTCCCCGGAAAAACCTTTTATTGCAAGAGCAAAGAAAATTACAGATAAGATAAAAAAACCTATTGCGCCCAATTGAAACTGGTACAAAATGCACATGATCACAATAAGCACGGAAGCCGAAATAAAATAGACAAGCTTTTTCATGTTCTCACATCCTGCAAAAGTTTCGTTTTCCGTGAACGTTCGTTCAGGGGGATGCTGCCATTCGCTTCGCATTGTTTATGTACGATTGCGGCCGGATTAAAAAATATTAGCACTTTGATAAGTAAAACGTCAACCTCTCCAACGGTCAACCGGCCGGTTTTCCAAAAAAACTCTTCCTGTTTCTTCCTGTGAAAAAAGCCCGAATAATATATAAAGGAAAATGGCTTATAGTTCACTATAAGCCATTTTCCCCTTTTTAATCAATATAAAAAACAACGACTTTCACAAAACTTTCCGGTTGAAAAAACACGGGCCGGCAAAGCCGCAACGGGCAAGGGTTTGGACCGGATTACGAACTTCCTTGCAGCCGTTTGCGGCAGGCCCGTTTCCATCCAAAAACCGGGTACATTCTCACGTCCGCTTTCAGTCCGGTATTCGAACCGAATCGCCGCCGTTCCAGCTGTCTTTTCACAAGACCATTTCTCTTCCAAATACTGAACCCTTCATGCCGTCCCTGTTCAACCCGGAATTTTCCCCTTTATTCTAACCGGAAACCGGGACAAGGCCCGTTTTCCCATCCTTTGAAAATGCCTTACACAATCCGTTCTTCACAATCTGCGTTACATATTTCTGCGGTATTGGCCGCCCACTTCATAAAGGGCTGCGGTGATTTGGCCGAGACTGGCCACTTTGACTGTTTCCATCAGCTCTTTGAAAATATTGCCGCCGCTGACGGCCACTTCTTTCAGGCGTTTTAGAGCCTGCTCCGCTTCGCCTTTATGTTTTTCCTGGAATTTTCTCAGGTTAATAATTTGTGATTCCTTCTCTTCCTTTGTTGCCCGGGCAATTTCCATCTGATTGATTTCATCTTCAGACGGAGGGTTCGGATTGAGATAAGTGTTCACGCCGATAATCGGTAGTTCTCCGGAATGCTTTTTCATTTCGTAATACATGGACTCATCCTGAATCTTAGAGCGTTGGTATTGAGTCTCCATCGCACCAAGAACGCCGCCCCGGTCATTAATGCGGTCAAATTCCTGAAGAACGGCTTCTTCCACTAAATCGGTCAGTTCTTCAATTATAAAGGATCCCTGCAACGGATTTTCGTTTTTCGTTAAGCCGTGTTCTTTTGTAATAATCATTTGAATCGCCATCGCCCTGCGGACGGACTCCTCTGTCGGAGTGGTAATCGCTTCGTCATAGGCATTCGTATGAAGAGAGTTACAGTTGTCATGAAGCGCCATCAATGCCTGCAGGGTTGTGCGGATGTCATTAAACTGAATTTCCTGGGCATGGAGTGAACGTCCTGATGTTTGCACGTGATACTTCAGTTTTTGGCTCCGCTCATTGGCACCGTATTTATATTTCATGACCGTTGCCCAAATGCGGCGGGCGACACGGCCGATGACAGAGTACTCCGGATCAAGACCATTTGAGAAGAAGAAGCTCAAGTTCGGTGCAAAATCGTCAATATGCATGCCTCGGCTTAAATAATATTCCACATACGTAAATCCGTTCGCCAGTGTGAAAGCAAGCTGGGAAATCGGGTTGGCGCCCGCTTCGGCAATATGGTAGCCGGAAATCGAGACAGAATAATAATTGCGGACCTTGTTTTCAATGAAGTACTCCTGGATATCGCCCATCATTTTTAGGGCAAACTCGGTTGAGAAAATGCAGGTGTTTTGGCCCTGGTCTTCTTTTAAAATATCAGCCTGGACCGTACCGCGGACTGTTTGCAGTGTTTTGGCTTTCACTTCATTGTATTCCGCTTCAGTCAGCTTGCGGCCAAGCCCGGCTTCTTTTTTCTCCACCTGCTGGTCAATGGCCGTATTCATAAACATCGCCAGAATAATCGGCGCCGGACCGTTGATGGTCATTGAAACGGACGTGGACGGATGGCACAGATCAAAACCGGCATAAAGTTTTTTCATATCGTCAAGCGTACATACATTTACGCCGCTCTCGCCAATTTTTCCGAAAATGTCGGGACGGTAATCCGGATCCTCACCGTACAAAGTGACAGAGTCAAAAGCCGTGCTGAGACGTTTGGCCGGATCGTCCTTTGACAAATAGTGGAAGCGGCGGTTGGTGCGCTCCGGTGTTCCTTCGCCGGCAAACTGGCGCTTTGGATCCTCGCCCTCGCGCTTAAACGGAAACACGCCTGCAGTATACGGGAAGGCGCCGGGAACATTTTCCTTATATACCCAGCGGAGAATTTCCCCGTAATCCTTAAATTTCGGCAAGGAAACTTTCGGGATATCCAGCCCGGACAAAGTCTTTGTCTTCAGGTTGGTCACAATCTCCTTGTCGCGGACCTTTGTGACGAACTTGTCAGCGCCGTATTTTTTCTTCAAATCTTCCCAGCCGGCAAGAATTTGCTTTGATTCCGGCGTGAGTTTATCCTCGATATCCTTTTTCAGCGCCTCGAGGGAACGGATCACCTCTTCATTGGTTTCCCGCTCTTTCAGGGTTGCCAGTGTCCCTTCAATTTGGAACAGTCTCCGGGCGAGTTCGGCCTGTTTTTCCGCATTGCGGTGGTATTTCCGGACCGTATCCGTAATCTCGCGGAGATAGTAACGCTGCTCGTTTGGAATAATGACATTTTGTTTTACGACTTTTTCATTTTTGCTAAAAGAAGTCTTCCAATTCAGGCCGTACTTTTCATTGAGCTTTTCAATGATGGCCGCAAAAAGTGCATTGGTCCCCGCATCATTAAACTGGCTGGCAATCGTTCCGTACACAGGCATTTGCTCCAAATCCACTTCAAAGAGGCCGTGGCTGCGCTGATATTGTTTTTGCACCATGCGCTTCGCATCTTCAGAGCCTTTACGTTCGAATTTATTGATCACGACAAAATCGGCGTAATCAATCATATCGATTTTTTCGAGCTGTGTCGGAGCTCCGAATTCGCTTGTCATCACATACATGGAAATATCGGCAATTTCGGCAATCTCCGCATCGCCCTGGCCGATTCCGCTTGTTTCCACAATGATGAGATCGAAACCGGCTGCTTTTGTCACAGAAATAGCATCCTTAATGGCCAAAGAGAGCTCAGATTTTGATTTTCTTGTTGCCAGGCTGCGCATGTAAATCCGCGGCGTGAAGATGGAGTTCATGCGAATCCGGTCTCCCAACAGGGCGCCGCCCGTTTTTTGTTTTGTCGGGTCAACGGAAAGAATAGCCACTTTTTTCTCAGGAATTTCGTTGAGAAAACGGCGGATTAATTCGTCCGTTAACGAGCTCTTTCCTGCGCCGCCCGTTCCGGTAATTCCCAACACAGGCACCTTTTTTTCGATTTCCTTAATCTTTTCCAGCACCGGCTCTGCGGCGGCTGCTGCTTCAAAAGTGGCGCTGCTGTGATACTCGGCAAGGGTAATCAGCTTTGCCAGTGAAATAGTATCTCCGCTGCCCAATTTTTCAATATATTCCCGGTCTTCGGGGGTGACGGTCGGGAAATCACACTCTTCAAGCATGATATTAATCATCCCTTGAAGGCCGAGAATTCTGCCGTCTTCCGGTGAAAAGATGCGGGCAATTCCGTAATCGTGAAGCTCTTTTATTTCCCTGGGAATAATTACGCCCCCGCCTCCGCCGTAAATGCGAATTTGAGATGCACCCCGTTCTTGCAAGAGGTCATACATATATTTAAAAAATTCCACATGTCCCCCTTGGTAGGAGGAAACCGCAATTCCCTGCACGTCCTCCTGGATGGCGGCGTTGACAATTTCCTCCACCGAACGGTTGTGGCCGAGATGGATTACCTCCGCCCCGCTTGCCTGAAGAATGCGGCGCATGATGTTAATTGATGCATCATGGCCGTCGAACAAACTTGAAGCCGTGATAAAACGGATATGATTTTTTGGTTTGTAAACCTCTGCCGTACTCATGTCAATCCTCCCGGTTATTTTGGTCAATTTGGTCAGTTTGGTCAATTTGATCAATCGGCTGATTGCCCAATCGGTCAATTGATTAATTTTCTAAGTTTTCTGAATTTTTATTTCGCAATATTCCGTTAAAGAGAAAGTCTATTTGCATGTCTATATATTCATCAAGGGTAAACATTTTTTGAATGACCCATCTTCTGAAGCCCCACATTTGGCCCAGAACGACAATATTATGGGAAAGCAGTTGCACTTGTTCTTTTGACAGAAAAAGTTCCCCGTTTTCCACACAGCGGGTCAGCATTTTTTCAAGAAGCAATGCCATTTCCTTTTCTTTTTGAAGCACATAGGGGAGAGTCTCTTTGGTGAGCGATTTTGATTCCTGATACATGACAAGAAATTCATCCTGAAGTTCATCCACAACGCGGAAATAGTTGCGAATTCCTTGTTTCAAGCCTTCCAATGTCCCGTGCTCCAGGTCCATTTTATGCTGTTCGAATTTTGTATGAACTCTGTCATAAATACTGTCACAAACCAAATAAAGAATGTCCTCTTTTTTGCGGATATACTCATAAAGCGTTCCGATACTAAAGCCCGATTCTCTCGCAATCTCCCTCGTTGTCGTCCGGTGGAATCCTTTTTTCTTAAAAAGAGACACAGCTCCTTTAATCATCTCATCGCGCCTTTTCTCCACAAGGCGTTCATCCTTGACAGAAGCCTGTATTTGTTGTTTCTTCATCCCTTCCTCCTCTGCCTTTACATTTAGATAACCCGAAACTGCCACGAGAGAGGGGTTTCGGCTATAAAGAGCACCAGGGCCCCCGAAGGATTCCTTTTGGACCGGCGTCCTGTTTCGCCCTTGCAGAAAACTATGCCGGTGCCGGTTTCCAAAACGGTTCCGTTGCAGTGCCGGAAAACCCGGATTATTTATGATGCATAATCCTATCCGGGGGCGCCGGTTTCTTTTTTCCACAGTTCATATGGGGATTTTTTCAGACATTCCGTCCCCGGCCCGATTCGGCGGACTGTTCCCGGCCGTTCAGGCGGGACAGACGACAAGGCAGATTTGAACCGTCTGCCTTGTGTCCTCTGCGGCATTTTCCCCGCTTACGAAAGAATCAGATTGGACTGTCGTGTGCCGCGATTATTTTAATAACATCCGGGAGATAACAAGACGTTGAATTTCCTGTGTTCCTTCGTAGATTTGGGTGATTTTTGCATCCCGTAAGAATCTTTCTACAGGATATTCTTTCGTGTAGCCGTAACCGCCAAAGATTTGAACAGCCTCTGTGGCCACCTTCATGGCAGTGTCACCGGCAAACAGTTTGGACATGGCTGATTCCATACCATAGGAAAGCCCTTCTGATTCGCGCCATGCAGCTTGATAAGTTAATAGTCTGGCAGCTTCCACGCTTGTTGCCATATCGGCAAGCTTGAAGCTGATTCCTTGTTGGGCGGCAATCGGTTTGCCGAATTGAACACGTTCTTTGGCATAAGCAACAGCGGCATCCAATGCTCCCTGGGCGATTCCAACTGCCTGGGCGGCGATTCCGTTTCTTCCGCCGTCAAGAGTCATCATGGCAATTTTAAAGCCCTCGCCGATTTCTCCGAGCACGTTTTCCACAGGCACCCGGCAATCTTCAAAAATAATTTCAGTTGTAGGGGATGACCTGATTCCGAGTTTCTTTTCTTTTTTCCCTACAGAGAAGCCCGGGAAGTCCTTTTCAACGATAAATGCAGTAACTCCGCCTCTCGTTCTTTTCTCCGGATCAGTCAGGGCAAATACAACGTAAATTTCCGCTTCACCGCCGTTTGTGATAAAAATTTTGGAGCCGTTGAGAACATAATGATCTCCTTCTAATCTGGCGGTTGTTCTCATTCCACCGGCATCAGAACCGCTGCCGGGCTCGGTCAGGCAATATGCGCCGATCTTTTCGCCCTTTGCAAGAGGACGCAAATACTTTTGCTTTTGCTCTTCCGTTCCGAATTTGAAAATGGGCCAGCTGGCCAGGGAAGTGTGCGCAGAAAGCATGACTCCCGTAGATGCGCAGACACGGGACAGCTCTTCGACGGCAATCGCATAGGCAAGATAGTCACTGCCGATGCCGCCGTATTCTTCAGGCCATGGAATTCCGGTTAAGCCAAGTTCAGCCATTTTGTCAAAAATTTCTCTGTCAAAACGCTCTTCTTCATCTCTTTCTGCTGCGGTCGGTGCCACTTCGTTTTCTGCGAAATCGCGGACCATTTTTCTAATCATTTCATGCTCTTCTGTTAATTGAAATTTCATCTCTCTCATTCCCTCAATTCTATTTTGTATTTTGCTTGATTGACAGTTTTAATTGGTGCAGTGTGTGTGCTAAATTTTTTGTTGATGATCTATGGTAAACCCCTTTTTTCTCCCATTAAACCGGCCTTTTACAGATGTTTACTGATGACAATTCTTTGGATTTCGCTTGTTCCCTCGTAAATCTCCGTGATTTTGGAGTCGCGGAAATATCGTTCCACCGGGTAATCTTTCGTATAGCCGTAGCCGCCAAAGATTTGAACGGCTTCGGTGGCCACCTCCACGGCTGTTCTTGAAGCAAACAGCTTTGCCATCGAGGCTTCTTTGCTGCAGCGGAGACCGCGGTTGCGGAGATCTGCCGCACGGTATACGAGCAGTCTTGCCGCTTCCACATTTGTTGCCATATCGGCAAGTTTGAAACCGATTCCCTGCTGGGAAGCAATCGGCTTGCCGAATTGATGCCGCTGCCCGGCATACTCGCGCGCGGCTTCAAGGGCTGCTTCAGCAATGCCGAGGGCTTGGGCGGCAATCCCGATTCTTCCCGCATCAAGATTTGCCATGGCAATTTTAAAACCATCCCCCTCTTCTCCCAGAAGATTTTCCCTTGGGATCCGCATCTGGTCGAAGGTAAGGGCCACTGTTCTTGAACCGTTCAGGCCCATTTTCTTTTCATCTTTGCCGACAATAAAGCCGGGTGTCCCTTTTTCCACAATAAAGGCGGAAATTCCTTTTGGGCCCTTTGCCGGATCTGTCACCGCAAAAACGATATAGACGTCCGCTTCTCCCCCGTTCGTAATAAAAATCTTCGAACCATTGAGGACATACTTATCCCCCTCCCGGACCGCACGGGTTTTGAGGCCGGCCGCATCAGAACCGGCACCCGGCTCTGTCAGGCAAAAAGCGCCCAAATACTCTCCCGATGCCAGTTTGGGAACATATTTTTTCTTCTGCTCCTCCGTCCCGAAATACAGAATCGGGTTGGTGCCGACGGAGGTATGAACAGACAGAATTACCCCCACAGTTGCGCTGACACGGGAAAGCTCATTGATGGCAATAATATACGAAATGAAATCCATTTCCGCTCCACCGTATTTGGAGGGAATGGGAATTCCCATCAGGCCGAGTTCACCCATTTTTTTCAGGATTTCCCGCGGAAATTGTCCCTGCTCCATTTTTTCCACAAAAGGAGCAACCTCAGACCGGGCAAAATCGCGAACCATCTTCCGCATCATTTCCTGCTCTTCGGTAAAATGTAGGTTCATCGCTTCACCTCCCTCTTGATGTGATGCCGGGTTTGTTTTGAGGCGTTGCCGGAAGACGGAGCCTTTTTCCCGGAATGCACTGTTTGGTTGTGATGAGACTGTAGCGGAAAACAGACCCTTGTTCACAGAATCAATTTGAAACTATGCAGTAATCAGGCCACTTTGTTCACTGAATCAATTGAATCTGCGGTGGATTTCAGCCCTCTTTGTTCACTGAATCAATTGAATCTGCGGTGGATTTCAGCCCTCTTTGTTCACTGAATCAATTGAATCTGCGGTGGATTTCAGGGTTCTTTTCAAGACCGGCTTTTTGAAACTCCTATAAAGTTAAGGGCACATAATTCCGTAAGGGCATATTTTTTCCGCTACGGCGTTGGAACGGAACCGCGGCATAATCCGTATCCGCAATAAGCAGCCGGCCGTGAGAGCGAAAAAGGCAACACGCTCAACATCAGCCTTCCGTATCACTAAGGGTATTGGCCCATTTTTTCAATACAACGGAGCCACCGTGTGGGTAAATTCCCTTTCCGGGTTTACTCGTAAACATAGAACCCGCGGCCGGATTTTCTGCCGAGCCAGCCTGCTTTCACATACTTGCGAAGAAGCGGGCATGGGCGGTATTTGTCATCGCCGAATCCTTCATGGAGAATTTCCATAATGGACAGGCATGTATCAAGGCCGATAAAATCAGCAAGAGTCAAGGGGCCCATCGGATGATTCATGCCAAGCTTCATAACTTCGTCGATTGCTTCTTTAGTTGCGACCCCTTCATAAAGGGCATAGATGGCCTCGTTAATCATGGGCAGCAAAATTCTGTTGGAAATAAAGCCCGGAAAATCATTTACTTCAACAGGCACTTTGTTCAGCGATTTTGTAATATCTTCAATAGTTTGATAGACTTCATCGGCAGTAGCGAGACCGCGGATAATTTCAACCAGCCTCATGACCGGAACAGGATTCATGAAATGCATGCCAATCACTTTTTCCGGTCTTTTTGTCACTGCAGCAATTTCTGTAATCGGCAGGGATGAAGTGTTGCTGGCAAGGATGGCATGCTCCGGAGCAATGCGGTCAAGGTCGGCAAAGATTTTTGTTTTTACCTCCATATTTTCGACTGCCGCTTCAATCACCAAATCCGCATCTTTTGCATCCTCCAATGAGGTGGATTTAGTAATTTGGCCGAGAATCTCTGCTTTTCTTTCCTCAGTGATTCGGCCTTTCTCCACCTGCCGGCCCAGGTTCTTATTAATAACCCCCAAGCCCTTCTCAACAAACTCATCCTTCAAATCATTGAGGACCACCTGATAACCTGCTTCGGCACAAACCTGGGCAATACCTGAACCCATCTGGCCTGCGCCAACCACCATAATTCTTGCTACCTTCATTACTGAGCCTCCTAATATGTATATGTATTTCAAGGTGCCTGTCACCGATTGTCATTTTCTGTTGAATGTTTTCGTTTGTTTGAAGGTGACAGGCACCAAAGCTTCATTTACTT
The DNA here is from genome assembly GCA_025451895.1 of Robertmurraya sp. Lineage (GTDB taxonomy): Bacteria > Bacillota > Bacilli > Bacillales > Cytobacillaceae > CALKIU01. Next base: position 11,408 of record JANWJP010000047.1, on the reverse strand, counting down.
TTGTATATTTTCATTTACTTGAAGGTGACAGGCACCTCAAACGCGCGGGACTTCGATCATGATTGCGTCGCCCTGGCCTCCGCCGGAGCAGATGGCCGCGATGCCGGTTCCGCCGCCGCGTCTTTGCAGTTCTTTGATGAGGGTGATGATGATTCTGGCTCCGCTTGCCCCGATTGGGTGTCCGAGGGCGACCGCGCCGCCGTTTACGTTGATTTTTTCAGGGTCAATACCGGAGATTTTTGCGGTTGCCAGGACAACTGCGGCGAAGGCTTCGTTTATTTCGAACAGATCGATATCTGACACTGTTTTTCCTGTCATATTAAGTAGTTTGTTGATGGCCAGACCCGGTGCGATAGGAAAGTTTTTCGGTTCATCCGCAACAGCCGTGTGTGCGAGAATGTATGCTTCCGGGGTCCGCCCTTCCCGTTTGGCGCGCCCTTCACTCATGAGCACAAGGGCGGCCGCACCGTCATTGACTCCGGGGGCATTCCCGGCCGTAATCGTTCCGTCCGGATCAAATGCCGGCGGGAGCTGAGCGAGAATGTCCAATGATGTATTTTTTCGCGGCGATTCATCCTCGGAAACGGTGATTGGCGGTCCCTTTCGCTGTGGTACCTCAACGGGTACGATTTCCCCGGCAAATCTTCCTTCCTCCGTTGCCGCAATCGCACGCTGATGGCTTCGCAGTGCCCACTCGTCCTGTTCTTTACGGGTTATATTCATTTCTTTGGAAATCAAGTTTCCGTAAGATCCCATATGCACACCGGTAAAACTGCATGTTAACCCGTCATAGACCATTAAATCGATTAGCGGCGAGTCTCCCATTCTTAACCCTTTGCGGACTCCGGGAAGAAAATACGGGGCGTTGCTCATCGATTCCATTCCCCCGGCAACAATGACTTCTTCATCGCCGGTCCGGATGATTTGATCAGCGAGAGTTACACTTCTCATTCCCGAAGCACAGACTTTGTTAATCGTCTCTGTTTTTACATGCCAGGGAAGACCGGCGTTTTTAGCGGCCTGTCGCGAAGGGATTTGTCCTTGTCCTCCCTGAAGAACGCTTCCCAAAATGACTTCATCTACCAGGGAGCCGTCCATTTCCGCCCGTTTCAAAGCCTCTTTAATGACAATTCCTCCAAGTTCAGAGGCCTTCAGACTGCTTAAGGAACCGCCGGATTTTCCAAAAGGTGTTCTTACCCCGCTAAGGATTGCCGTTCTTTGCATGATCTTCACTTCTCCTTTCCATGGATTTATGAATCAGCCCTGTGTCACACTGCCGATTGAACGCTCACTCGAAACATATGCTCCCTGCCGCGCCTCTCCCCCCTGTCTGCAGATACGTTTTATAAAAAACAGCCGGAGGACAGCAAATGTTGATAACAAACAGTTGTTTAGCCCTTTCTGAGCGTTTTCATTTCTTTGCTTCTTAAAAAGACTTTTTAGAATAAATATATGAATTTTGCGAAAAATTTATTTCCAAATTCCTTTGCCGATTACCGGTATACAAGCGATCTATTCACAGTACACCGGTAATCAGTTTATGGTGTGATTATGTATCACCGGGGAAACGGAGCAAAGGAATTCTTGGTAACTCTTTTTGAATATTCAGATATTAAAATATACTATGGTCTTATGAAACATTTGTTGCCGCTGCTTCACCGCACACGGACTTTTCAAGAAGTTCGGCAATATCCAGTGTAGCCACTTTGTCTTCCACTTCTTTGGCTTTTGTGCCGTCGGAAAGCATCGTAATACAGTACGGACAGGCTGCGCTGATAACAGTCGGGTTTTTCTCAAGGGCCTGTTCCGTACGGGCCACATTGATCCGGTGTCCTGTATCTTCTTCCACCCACATCATGCCTCCGCCGGCTCCGCAGCACATCGCTCTTTCCCGGTTTCTTTCCATTTCCACTAAGGTGACACCCGGGATCGCCTTAAGAATTTCGCGCGGCTGCGCATATACTTCGTTGTACCGGCCGAGATAACAGGAATCGTGGAATGTGATTCTTTCATTAACCGGATATTTCGGTGTTAACCGCCCTTCTTGCAGCAGTTTATAAAGAACCTCTGTATGATGGTAAACCTCCGCTTCCAAACCGAAGTCAGGATATTCATTTTTGAACGTGTTGTAAGCGTGAGGATCGATTGTAACAATTTTCTTCACGCCGGCTTTCTCAAATTCAGCAATATTATTGGCAGCCAGCTCCTGGTAGACGAATTCATTGCCAAGCCGTCTCGGCGTGTCTCCCGAGTTTTTCTCTTTGTTTCCTAAAATAGCAAACTTCACGCCGGCTTCATTTAACAGTCTGGCAAAAGCCATGGCAATTTTCTGGCTGCGGTTGTCATAGGATCCCATTGAACCGACCCAGAAAAGATATTCAATCTCTTCGCCGGCTTTTTTGGCTTCTTTTACATTCGGAACGTTAATATCTTCACGAAGATTGCGCCAGTTTTCTCTTTCTTTGCGGTTCAAGCCCCATGGATTTCCCTGGCGTTCAATATTTTGCATGGCACGTTGGGCTTCTGCGTTCATTCTTCCTTCCGTAAGGACTAAATATCGGCGCAAATCAATTACCTTTTCTACATGTTCGTTCATAACCGGACACTGGTCTTCACAGTTCCGGCAGGTTGTACAGGACCAAATCTCTTCTTCAGTTATCACATCGCCGATTAGGCTCGGATTGTAAGAAAGGCTTGCGGCGCTTTCTTTTGCACCCTGTCCTGCCGCCGCTAATGCCAGCTGATTTCCCGTTGTGTTGGCAAAAGCAAATGTCGGCACCCAAGGCTGCTTGGAAGTGACGGCCGCACCGTGATTTGTTAAATGGTCACGGAGCTTAACGATTAAATCCATCGGTGATAACATTTTGCCTGTTCCGGTAGCCGGACACATATTGGTGCACCGGCCGCATTCCACACATGCGTATAGATCTATCAGCTGTAACCGGGTAAAGTCTTCAATTTTTCCAACCCCGAAGGTTTCTTGTGTTTCGTCTTCAAAATTAATTGGTTTCAGCTTGCCCGGTTTGTCGAGACGGTTCATATAGACATTGACCGGACCCATAATCAGGTGGAAATGTTTACTCTGCGGGATGTACACAAGGAAGGCGAGCAGAAGTAACGTATGAATCCACCAGAATACATAGAAAAGAACAAGTGCCGCCGTTTCGCCGATTCCGGAAAACAGGATGGCAATTCCTGAAGCGACCGGTTCGGTCCAGACCGGGTCATGGCCGTGCCAAATCATGCTCATTCCGTTTCCAAGCAGTACGCTGGCCATTAAACCGCCGATAAAAATAAGGACAAGCCCGTTTTTGAAACCTCTTTTTAAACGGACAAGCTTTTCCACATAGCGTCGGTAAAATGCCATCAGAACAGCCGCCAAAACGATGAGGGTTACTGTTTCCTGAAGGAGAGTGAAAGGCGGATATAACGGCCCGAACGGAAGATGCACATCCGGCTTAATTCCTTTAATGATAAAATCAATGGCTCCGAACTGAACAAGTATAAATCCGTAGAAAAATGCCACGTGGACGGCGCCCATTTTCTTATCCTTAAGGAGCTTTTTCTGGCCGAATACATATACAAGGATTTTTCGCAGCCGTTCCTTTACATTATTGTCGAAGTCTGTTTTTTTCCCGAGCTTAATGTACTCCATTCTCGTTTTAAGCAAATAAATAAACAAGCTGAGAACGTAGGCGGTGATTAGGAGAAATGCCGCCAGATTCATCCATAACAGAGCATTCATTATGCGGGAACCACTCCTTTCTTGTGCAAAATCAATCACTTCCGATCGAAATGTCACAATTAAATAAATTTTCTGAATATAGTCTGACTTTATATTAAACGGTGAGCGAACGTTCAGTCAACCATTTTTTAAATTATTTTCCATAATTTCTAAAAAAAGAGAGTATTTATAGTTGCAGAAAACGATGGCAATAATAGGATGTGTACACAGGAAGGGGGCAAAAAGGTGTCAAATGTTTATTCCACGTTCACAACCATTGTGATCGTTGTGATATTTATTGGCTTATATTGCTATCTTGATTATCGGCTGGGAAGAAACAAACATATTGCAAGTTTGAAAACAAAGTCATTGCCCCTTCGAACAGGACAGGTTGAAATCATCACGAATGGAACAAAGTTGTTTGACAGATTCTTTCAAGATTTACGGCAGGCAAGGAAAAATATACATATTATTTCCTATATTTGCAAAAGTGACCGTATCAGTCAAGATTTTTGTAAAATTTTAATGGAAAAAGCCGGAGAAGGCCTTGAAGTCAGGCTTCTCATTGATTGGGCCGGCGGGTTCCGGATGAGACGAAAGCAAATTAAAGAGCTGAAAAAGGCGGGAGTAAGATTTGCTTTTGCCCGAAAACCAAAGCTTCCATACCTTTTTTACAGCGCACAGGTCAGAAACCACCGGAAGATTTCCGTCATTGACGGCCAAACGGCCTACCTCGGCGGTTATAACATCGGTGATGAATATATCGGCCTGCATAAGAAGCTGAGTCCGTGGCGGGATTATCATATGAGGATTACCGGAGAAGGTGTCAGGGATTTACAAGAGCAGTTTCTCCTCGACTGGGAAGAAGCGGCAAAAGTAAAAATCCGGGCTGCCGAACATCCGGGGTATTTTCCCGTCCTGCAAAAAGGGACGGTGCGGCACCGTTTTTTTCCCTCGGAAGGATCGTTGCTTGAGCAATGCTTCATCCGCCTGTTTAAAAATGCACAATCGTCGGTTTTTATCGGTTCGCCTTACTTTATTCCGAGCCGGGCAGTGTTTCGCGAGCTTCTTCTTGCCATTGACAGAGGGGTGGCATGCACAGTTCTTGTTCCCCAGAAAGCGGACCATCCTTTGGTCAAGGAAGCTTCCTTTTCGTTTTTGAGGAAGCTGCTGAAGCGGGGTGCAAAAGTATATCAATATACAGATGGTTTTTACCATGCCAAGGTTCTTCTTATTGATGACAAAATTTGCGATTTAGGAACAGCAAATTTCGACAAGCGGAGTATCTTTTGGAATATGGAGATCAACTGTTTTATTTATGAAAAGTCAGTGATTGAAGAAGTCAAAGAAATTTTTGGGGAAGATATCAGCCATTCCCGGGAACTGCGCTTGGAGGACTTGCAGGGATTCCACCCGTTCCGGACCGCCAAAGAACTCGCAGCAAGAGCCTTGTCCTTTTTCTTATAATTCTGCTGTTAATGGCGGAAATGAACCGTTACGGTTCCCGGCTATGCGGGTTGAAGACCGGGAAATGAAATGCCGGACGGCCGGACAGAGCCGGGAATGAAGCTGTCATCAAAGGAACCGGTTATTATTGGAAAAGCGGCCGGCGGTGCCGTTTTTTTGTGTAAATTGATTTTCATCCACGGCTGTAAGCAAGAATTTACAGATGTTCTATTTTAACAGGACTTGCAGCCAGGAAGATACGTATTGAAAGGCTTTAAAACCCAGATAAATGCCGACAATGCCCATCACTCCCTCAAGGGCGGGCGGAGCCGGAATGGGAAGCTTCAGAATGGCAAAAAGAAATCCGGCCGCAAATCCGGTAATGACTGCTAACAGAACCAGCTTCATTTACATCTCTCCTTATGAACTGAGACGTTGTTTCTTATGCAAAGAGGTAACGAGCGCAGAGATATTTTCGGCTGCCTCGGTAATCGATTCGCTTGAAAAGGTATAATCAATTCTCCCGATTTCATTGCCTTTATTTTCGTAACGGGGATCATAATAATATTCTATCAGTAAACGGATGATCTCCCTATAATCCCTTTCTTCCAGGCGGCTGAGGAGCTCCTTTTGGATTTCCTGGGGCCTGATCCGGTTGAGAATTTTTTTCAAAGCAAAAGAAACCCGCTCCTGAAACGCATCAGCGTCAGCCTCAGCCCTGCAGGCGACATAATCGCGGTAAATCCTCTCTATTCTTGTTTCCAGACTGGCCGTGACCATGATGTGAATGCCATTCATCTTTTTCTCATACAACTCGGGCGGCTGGACGGCGTGGCCGATTCTTTTGCTTTCACCCTCCATGAAAAAATAAGACGCACCCTCCATATTATGGAGATCCTCGAAAAGCAGCGCATCAAACATTTTTTGGTTATGAGGTATGTGGCCATCGATTGCGCCAAAAACAGAGCCTTTGTGCCGGGCGTATTTTTCCAAATCAAGAACAGGGTGGCCGAGTTTTTTCAAGGCATGAAGGATCTCTGTCTTTCCCGTTCCTGTCATACCGTCAATGACGATGGCCTGATCGGGAATAAGAACCGGAATCTTTTCCAAGATGGCCTGCCGGTAAGCCCGGTAACCGCCTTCCAGTCTGTCAATATCCAATCCCGCCATATTGGCTAATTGATAAACGGACTGGCTGCGCATTCCTCCCCGCCAGCAATAGAGAAGGGGCTGTTTGCCGCTTGATTGAAGCTTTTTTATGTCCGCCAACAGTTGAGGAAGCTTGGGTGCAACGATTTCCATGGCCCGCCATTTTGCTTCCTTTTTGCCAATTTGTTTATAAATCGTCCCGACCTCAGCCCGTTCTTCATTTGTAAAAAGAGGAATGTTGACCGCACCCGGAATATGGCTGTCGGCAAATTCAGCCGGGGTACGTACATCCACGGGAATAAAGTCTGTTTTATGTTCCAGATACCAGGTTACTGATCGTTCATGTGTCATCTTTTATCCTCTGCTTTCTGTGCCGGTTTCATGTATTGCGAACGCATTTTTTGTTGCCATTCCATAGTTGATTCTTTTGAAGAAAGAGAATTTTTCCGGTAAAAAAGGGCCTCCCTAAAGGAGACCCCGTTCCCGTTACATTCTTTCAGGAGCAGAAACTCCTATCAGGGATAACGCATTTTTCAACGTAATTTGTACAGCTTTAACTAATGCCAGACGGGCTTTGGAACGTTCCGGATGATCCGTGTCAAGAACTTTTTCCGCATTATAAAAGCTGTGGAAAGCGGAAGCCAGTTCATAAATGTAGTTGGTAATCCGGTGCGGCATCCGTTTTTCGGCCGCTTCGGCAACCGCCGCCGGGAATTCACCGAGTTTTTTGAGAACCTCAATCTCTTTTTCTCCGGAAAGCAGGCTCAAGTCAGCCTTCTCATCAAGAGCGATTCCCTGCTCTTCACCCTGGCGGAGAATGCTGCAAATCCGGGCATGAGCATATTGTGCGTAATAGACCGGATTCTCATTCGATTGGGAAACAGCCAGATCGAGGTCAAAATCCATATGGGTATCGGCGCTTCTCATTGCAAAGAAATAGCGAACCGCATCGAGGCCAACCTCTTCGACAAGATCTCTCATCGTTACCGCTTTACCGGTCCGTTTACTCATTTTCATCTTTTCGCCGTTTTTGAACAGATGAACAAGCTGGATGATTTCCACCTCAAGGGCGTCTTTATCATAACCAAGCGCCTGAATGGCCGCTTTCATCCGCGGAATATAGCCGTGGTGGTCGGCACCCCAAATGTTGATAACTTTTTCAAAGCCCCGTTCGAACTTGTCCTTATGATAGGCAATGTCCGGAGTCAGGTACGTGTAGGAACCGTCCTGTTTGATTAAAACCCGGTCCTTGTCATCGCCGAAATCGGTGGAGCGCAGCCAGGTTGCGCCGTCCTTTTCATACACATAGCCGCTCTCTCTCAAGGCAGCGAGCGCCTCGTCAATTTTTCCGTTCTCATAGAGAGATGTTTCGGAATACCAGACATCGAAGTGTACTCTGAATTCTTCAAGGTCCTTTTTCAATTTTTCCATTTCGTATTTTAAGCCGTACTCGCGGAAAAATTGAAAACGTTCCTCTTCAGGTGCGTTGATATATTTGTCGCCGAATTCATCCGCCAGTCTTTTGCCGATTTGGATGATGTCTTCTCCGTAATAGCCGTCGGCAGGCATTTCCTTATCATGACCCAATGCCTGGAAATAACGGGCTTCAACGGACAGAGCGAGATTGTTGATTTGATTTCCGGCATCATTAATGTAATATTCGCGGGTCACATCGTAGCCGGCTTTTTCTAAAATATTGCAAAGCGAGTCGCCGACCGCGGCGCCGCGGGCATGGCCGAGATGAAGGTCTCCCGTCGGATTGGCGGAAACGAACTCCACTTGGATTTTTTGATTATTACCGGTATTTGTTTCCCCGTATTTTTCTCCGGCCTGTAAAATAAAAGGCACCAGGTCTGTCAAATAAGAATTGTCCATGTAAAAATTAATAAAACCGGGCCCTGCCAGTTCCATTTTTTCAATGGAGGCTTTTGAGCGGTCAAAATTGGCGATGATTTCTTCGCCGATGATCCGCGGGGCTTTTTTGGCGATTCTGGCCAGCTGCATGGCCATGTTTGTAGAATAATCCCCGTGCGCTTTATCCTTCGGCACCTCCAAAACAACGTCAGGAAGCTGTTCTTCCGTTGCCAGACCCGCCTTCAGGACAGCCGCTCTGATTTCTTCCTTTAATTTGCTTTGCACCTGCTCCATTATGTTCATTTATTTGTTCTCCTCCTCAAACAACAATTGTAAATCGTATGTACCGGCAAGGGAGCCTTGCATTTTCAGATCATATTGGATGCGGACGGAACCTTTTTTCTCCTGTTCCCGGTAAAAATGGGCAAGTTCCTTTGTAAAAGCGGCCATGTCAATGATTCCAAAGGGTGTTTTGTAGTGCGCCCCGAGCTCTTTGTCCTTTTGAAACACCATTTTCATTTGAACAGGGCCTTTCCGCAAAATTGTGATCCGGTCAGCGGCAATTTTCACCGTCGACAGAACCGTTCCTTCCTCAAGAACTTCTTCATATTGCAAGTAAGCCGATTGTCCTTTTATGTAGTATCGTCCAAATGTCACCAATTCAAAAGTATCCCGGTCATTTCCGTTTGAAATGGCCGTTTTTACGTTTATTTTGACCGGTCTTCCGTCTCCCGGTGGACTTGCCATGTTTTCACGTCCTTTATCATTTTATCATGCAACGGCATACGGCACCAAGATCGGCAATATTCGACAAACGCTGAATTTTGTCAAATTTTCTCCCACGGTTGCGGGAGTTTTCGACAGTGCCCGGGCTGTTTGTCGAATTTAATTAATTCAGCCAGAACTGCGGGCTGTTGGCCGGTTTTTTCAAACAGCGGCACGTGGAGATTTGTTTCCAACAGACTGATTTTTCCAACAGCGGGACCCGAGGGCCTTTTCCCTTAGAAAAGAAGAGGCTTTCCCGTGTGAGTTAAGGTCCGTTCAGACCCGTGCAGGGACAGCCTCCAGTAACATTTATTATGTTAGATAAACCAGCCGAGGAGCATTTCACGAATCAGTTTGCTTGCCGTGTTCACCGTTTTTTCCGAAACGTCGTAAACCGGGGCCACCTCGACGAGATCGGCGCCTACCACTTTTACTTCGGAACGTGCGATTTCATGGATGGCAGCCAGGAGTTCCTTTGAGGTGATGCCGCCTGCATCAACGGTCCCTGTGCCCGGTGCATGTGCCGGATCCAAAACATCAATATCTATCGTAACATAAACAGGCCGTCCGGCAAGCTGCGGAAGTACTTTTCGAAGCGGTTCATAGACATCAAATTTAGAAATGTGCATGCCCATTTCCTTTGCCCATTCGAATTCCTCTTTTATTCCGGAGCGGATGCCAAAGGAATAGACGTTGGGCGGTCCGATCAGTTCAGCCACTTTGCGGATCGGTGTGGCATGGGAAAGGGCTTCGCCTTCAAATTCCACCCGCAGATCGGTGTGGGCATCCATGTGAATGACTGCTAAATCGGGATATTTTTTGTAAACGGCTTTGATGATCGGCCAGGATACGAGATGTTCTCCTCCCATTCCGAGAGGGTATTTTCCGGCAGCCAACACTTCGTCAACGAATTCCTCGATTAGATCGAGGCTTTTTTGGGCATTTCCGAAGGGCAGTGGAATATCGCCGGCATCAAAATACTTCAATTCATCCAGTTCCCGGTCCAGGTAAGGGCTGTATTCTTCAAGCCCGATAGAGACTTCGCGAATGCGGGCAGGGCCAAAACGCGACCCGGGCCGGTAGCTCACGGTCCAGTCCATCGGCATTCCAAACAACACTACTTTACTTTCTTGAAAGTTCGGATGGCTTTTAATAAAAACGTTCCCGGAATAGGCTTCATCAAATCTCATGTATATACCTCCCAGGCAAAAGGTTGCCGTGTCAATTTTGTGTAATCTTGAATCCTGCTAAAGTGTTGCATTCATCAAGATTTGGATTTGGGCGGAAATGCTGGAGCGGGCGGTGCGGTGGTGTGGTGCGGTTGTGGTGCGTTGTTGCGGTGGTGTTGCGGTGACAGGCACCCAACCGCCGGGCTGAGCGCGATAAGGTGACAGGCACCTCCGCAGACGAAAACAAGGAAACGGTGACAGGCACTCCGCGAACGAAACGACAGAAGAGTGACAGGAACCCAACCGCCGGGCTGAGCCCCACGGAACGGTGACAGACACCTTCCCCACCGCAGACGAAAACGCCATGCTGTTATTCCGTCAAATCCCGGACAAACTTCGGCAGGACAAATGCCGCTTTATGCAATTCCTTTGTATAATATCTTGTATCTATATCATGGAAGCGTTCCTCGGAAATTTCAAGAGGATCATATTTTTTCGAACCCATCGTAAATGTCCACATTCCGCTCGGATATGTAGGGACATTGGCAATATAGAGGCGGGTAATCGGAAATACCTCTTTTACATCCTTAAAGACACTTCTGATTAAATCTGCTTTAAACCATGGATTGTCGGATTGAGCCACAAACAGTCCGTCTTCTTTTAACGCTTTGGCAATTCCGGCATAGAAGCCTTTTGTGAAAAGATGTACGGCCGGGCCGACCGGTTCTGTTGAATCAACCATGATCACATCGTAAGCATTTTCACTTTCTGCAATGTGCATAAAGCCGTCGCCAACTTTGACTTCCACCCGTTCATCATCGAGCATTCCGGCGATCTCCGGCAAGTATTTTTTCGAATACTCGATGACTTTTCCGTCGATATCAACAAGGGTCGCTTTCTTCACACTCGGGTGTTTCAGGACCTCACGGATGACACCGCCGTCACCTCCGCCGACAACAAGTACGTGCTCCGGGTTTGGATGGGTGAATAACGGGACATGGGCAACCATTTCATGGTACACGAATTCATCCTTGATGGATGTCATCACCATTCCATCTAAAAGCAACATCCGGCCCCATTCTTCCGTCTCAACCATTTCAAGCATTTGATAATCTGTTTTTTCGGTATGTAATGTGCGCTTTACCTTCATGGTAATCCCGAAGTTTTCGGTTTGTTTTTAAGTAAACCAGAGACCTCCCATAGATTTCAATCCTTCCTTTTGAAAATGTGCCCAACTTGAGTGAGGCTTTGCATTTGTTTTTTTGTTGTTGAATATGAAGTTTTTGCCGATTTTTCGTTGT
>JANWJP010000046.1 GCA_025451895.1 Robertmurraya sp. | reverse complement strand
TTTCTAGAGTTTGTAATAAAATTCCAGCTAATTTGATTGGATCCTAATAATTTGTATTGGAAGCCATCAAATTTCAAGGAATTTTAGGTTTAAATAAACGATGCCGTAAGGCTATGAATATTTCAGGCTTATTGTTATTTTTGTCGATTTCTTATTCTATATCCATTATAGCCAAAAATAAAGCCGGTAGTTTTCCCGGTGTTAAATAGTTGTGTTATAGTAAAAGCAGCAAACTTTAGATGCGGAAAATAGTAAAGCTGAAACGTTCAGAAGGAAAAGCCGGATATTGGCGGCGAAAGGAGTTATTTAATGGAAGTATTTTTTTTAGGAACGGGAGCGGGTGTACCGGCAAAAAAACGCAATGTGTCGGCGATTGCCCTCAAGCTTTTGGCAGAACAAGGAACGATCTGGCTCTTTGATTGCGGAGAGGGAACACAGCATCAGATTTTGCGCACATCGCTGAAGCCGGGAAAAATAGACAAAATTTTTATTACCCATCTTCATGGGGACCATATATACGGCTTGCCCGGATTTCTGGCCAGCCGATCTTTTCAGGGCGGTGAATCAAAGGTAACGATTTACGGGCCGGAGGGGATTGAAAAATTTGTCAGGATGAGCTTGTCTGTCAGTAAAACAGTTTTAAAATATCCGCTTGAAATTGTTGAAATTAATGAAGGCAGGATTTTTGAGAATGATCGGTTTATCGTTGAAGCGAAACTGCTCGAACATGGAATTTCTTCCTTTGGTTACCGTATTGTGGAAAAAGACTATCCGGGTTCGCTTCTTGTTGAAAAACTGAAGCAAGATGGCGTTCCGCCGGGGCCTGTTTATAAACGGATTAAAAACGGTGAAACGGTTACTCTTGAAGACGGAAGGGTGATTGACGGCAGGCAGTATATCGGGCCTCCTCAAAAAGGAAGGGTGGTGGCCGTTCTCGGCGATACACGTGTTTGCAAGAATTCGGTTTTACTTGCCCGTGATGCGGATTTACTTATTCATGAAGCTACTTTTTCCCACGGAGCAGAGGAATTGGCTTATGATTATTATCATTCGACCACCGTACAGGCTGCAGGTATTGCTGCAAAGGCAAATGTGAAAAGACTTTGTATCACTCATATAAGTTCCCGTTATGACCGTGATGCATGGGATATGCTTGTTAAGGAAGCGCGCCGCATTTTCCCGGAAACCATCATGGCAGAGGATTTTAAGGAAGTATCCGTTCCTTTGGCAAAAAGGGAGTAAACAACGAAAAAACGGGTCTGTCCTGATAAAGGGAAAATTTTCCCGGACAGCCCCGTTTCTTTTTTTCATTCATGGCTGCATTTTTAATGCAAGCAGATCAACAGGCAGATTGTCATTTCTGTTGGTCTGACCGAATTTATTTTTGCCGGTGCGGTTGTTTAAGAGTGATTCCGGCGTCATCCGCCGCGGTACGTGAGAGTCGGGGCAGTCCGGGCGGCAATTGGCTGATATTTCTTTATTGGAAGCATCTGCAATGTTTGTTTTACCGCCATCCCCGTACGTACGGTTTGGGCACTTGTATGTCCTCCCCGAGAGCTTTGGCTGCTCTGATCGGGAAATAGGGATCTCTCAGCAGTTCCCGGCCGATAAAAACAAGATCGGCCCGCCCGTTGCCGATAATTTCTGCGGCATGAAAAGGGGAAGTAATCAAACCGACGGCGCCTGTAGGAATATCGGCATTATGCCTGATTTGTTCCGAAAAGGGCACTTGATAGCCGGGGTACGGAGTGATTTTGGCAGGAACCACCCCACCGCTGCTTACATCAATCAAATCAACCCCGTACTCTTTCATCATTTTTGCATAGTGAATATGATTTTCCGGTTCCAACCCTTGTTCATTGTATTCAGATGCGGATATCCGGACAAACAATGGACCGTCCCAAACTTCTCTGACAGCGTGAATGATTTCTTTTAAGAACCTGAAACGGTTTTCATTGGTTCCGCCGTATTCGTCAGTTCTTTTATTTGCAAGGGGAGACAAAAATTCATTGATTAAATAGCCGTGGGCTCCGTGAAGTTCGATCACATCAAAGCCGGCTTTTCTTGCCCTCGATGCGCCGGACTTGAATGCTTCGATTGTTTTCTTAATTTCCTCTGTTGTCATTTCTTTCGGTATTTTTGAATGTTCTTTGTAAGGGGTTGCGGAAGGCGCATAAATGTCTCCTTCCACTCCTGCTTTTCTTCCTGCATGGGCCAACTGGATTCCCGCTTTTGCCCCTCCCTGATGAATACACTCAGTCAGCCGGGACAGTCCCGGGAGATGATCGTCACTCCAAATGCCGAGATCGTAAGCAGATATTCTTCCCTGCGGTTCCACGGCTGTAGCTTCCACAATGATTAGACCAACCTGGCCCCAGGCCCTTGAAGCATAATGGGTCAAATGAAAATCCTCAACCATTCCCTCCTGCCCCGAACTTGAATACATACACATCGGCGACATGACCAGCCTGTTTTTCAATGTCACATTTTTAACAGTAAAAGGAGAAAAAAGAGATACATTCAAAAAAATTACCTCCTTATACTAATTCGTCCCTTCAAAAACATCTTAACCGAAAGGGGGGAGTTTTCAAAATGACACCGCAGGGAGTTCTTTTCAAAAAAAGCGCATTTCTCTTGTTTTCAGAAAAGACTTTTCTTAGTAGGATTGGAAATGCGCATTACTGGATTATTTAGCTGTAATCAATTGATTCGTCAAGTCTTTCCCCATTTCTTTTGAACGGGAAGTTGCCGTTTGAATACATTCTGCAAATGCTTTGTTCACCTGGTGGGCGTCAAGAACTTTCAATCCTGCTTCAGTCGTTCCGCCTGGACTTGTTACCTCTTTCCGCAGTTGTTCAGGAGATTTTCCCGATTGTTCAAGCATATTCGCCGCTCCGAGCAAGGTCTGCCGGACGAGCGCTTTTGCAATTTCAGGATCAAGACCAATTTCCACAGCCCCTTTTTCCATGGCTTCTGCCAAATAGTATACATAGGCGGGACCGCTTCCGGATACTCCTGTTACAGCATCTAACTGCTCCTCCTTGACAAAAACAGTCAAACCGACGGTATCGAAAATGGTTTTAATAAGCTCTTTCTGCCCGTCTGTGACTATGTCATTGACTGCAACACCGGTAGCTGACAGGCCGATTGCCGCCGAAGTGTTCGGCATCGCCCGTACAACCGGCAGTTTTTGTCCGGCCAGCGTTTCAATGCTTTCCATAGGCACGCCGGCCAAAACGGAGATGATTAAGGTATCTTTTGTTAAATACTGTCTAATTTGTTCCATTGCCCGGGCAACATCTTTCGGTTTCATGGCAAGTATAATTACATCTGCACCGGCTAATAACTTTTCTTGGTCATAGGAAATATTAACAGCATATTTTTCCTTTAATTCCTGCAGCTTTTGTTCGTTGCTCCGGTTTGTTACCCAGATTTTTTCCGCCTGAATCAGCTGATTATTGATCATACCCTGTAATAATGCCTCAGCCATATTGCCTGCGCCAATCATTGTTAATTTGTTAATTTCTTTTGCGTTCATTTCTATTCCTCCTGTGTAATGTCATCTTCCCAAGAGAAGCTTTATTTGTCAAGAACCGTTTCATGTGCAAGCCTTTGGCCCCGCATCCCGTTTCCTAACATGATTGTATGTTTTATCACGCATTTTGCATACGTGAAAAAGGTCGCATTCGATAAAATTACTATAACACCGGATCATATTAAAATTCGAGATTTGCATAATGAAACAAGGAAGTTTTGGAGTTTCTGTTGATTTAAATTGTATTCATCATTCCTTAAAAGGCTTGTTGACATTCGCTAAAAACTTGTATACTCAGGTTAAGAAATTAAATTCGGAACCGGACGGATGAAGATGCAGCCGGCGGAAGTCAATCAAGAAATGGCGGACGTAAACACTGGACTTCAGGCGCCTGTTGAATTGAAATTATTTAATATCAGCAATGCATGGTGAAAGATATTGTCTTAAATGCGATGAGGTGAAAAATTGACATGAACGACGCAACACTTTTGGACAAGACTGTTTTTATTACCGGAGCTTCGGGCGGGATTGGTTCGGAAATTGCCCGAAGATGCGCCGCGCGCGGTGCAAATCTTGCTCTTTTTGCCCGGAGGCTTGACAAGTTGCAAACCCTGAAAGAAGAATTGGAAAAAGATCATCCCGGGAAAATAAAAGTATATCAGCTTGATGTGTCTGAAACGGATCAAATTAAAGAGGTTTTTACAAAGGCATTGGACGATTTTAACGGGATTGATGTGTTGGTGAATAATGCCGGCTATGGGGTTTTCCGCTATGCCCATGATGCAACGATTGAGGATATTAAAGGAATGTTCAGTGTTAATGTGGTCGGTCTCATCTATTGTACGCGAATGGTTTTGCCCGTAATGAGAAAACAAAAACACGGTCATATTATTAATATTGCCTCACAGGCCGGAAAAATCGCCACCCCGAAATCGAGTATTTATTCAGCAAGCAAGCATGCCGTGATCGGATATTCGAACGCCCTGAGAATGGAACTGGCTGATTTGAACGTATATGTGACCGCAGTCAATCCGGGCCCGATTGAAACAAATTTCTTTGATATTGCCGATAAAGAAGGCACTTATGTTATGAATGTAAAAAAATATATGCTCAAACCTGAATTTGTCGCTGAAAAAGTAGTTAATGCGATGCTTAAACCGAAACGGGAAATTAATCTGCCGTGGTGGATGAATACGGGAAGCTATCTGTATGTTCTGTTTCCGCGTCTTTTTGAAAAAGTCGGCAAAAAAGCATTTAATAAAAAATAATTTTGCAGTTGGAGTTGGCCAAACGGACTTTTGGCAGTCCTTTTTTACGTTTGTTGAGCATTTCGCGAAAAAATGGCTTTATTACGCAAGGAAATTTTATTTTTTCGCAAATATAATGGACAATTTCGCGAATAAATTTTGGCTTTTGCGAATATAACCGCAAATATCGCGAATACGGGATAAAAATCATTGATTTTAGCCCCCGTTTTATGAAAACTTTAAATATAACAGGCAAACTTTTAAAAAAAGGTGCCGGGTCTCTTCATTGAGTGACCCGGCACCTTTTTTAAGCCAAATTAAGGAGACTTAAACGGTGACGGAGGAGGAATTCCCCCGTTTATCAGCGCAATCTTCACGCGTTCAATCATTTTTTTAAAGCAAATCCGCATTTAAGTATAACACATAATAATAGTGGAAAAAGTGAGGAGGAAAGAAAAGTAAATTGGGGTGATATTCGTGTCGGGGCCATCTTTACAAAAGCTTGATGCCCACAGGGCGATCCATGAGGCTGCTTTTCATGAAGCGAAAGAACTGACAGAATTGTTGCAGAAACTCTTCGATGAGAGAAAAGAAACTCTGTGTCTTGGAGTGGCAGAGGCATTGATTGAAAGCTGGGAGCAGCGGACACTTGCCCATGCTGAATCTGAAGAGGAAAGCTTTTACGATCAAAAAAGCAGGGAGAATAACGGGGAATTGGCAGAGATGATTGCGATGTTGAAAAGGGATCATCATATTTTGCGGACGATCGTTCATGATGCCAAAAAACTTCTTGAACGCCATAAGAAGGTTACCGGTACAATCATACATCATTTTCAGGCATTGCTTGTCGTCGTGCAAATACATAGCAGAGATGAAGAAAAATACTTGCTTCATGACCATTAAAGCATAAGCGGCGGATTCGGAATATTTGCATCTTGAGGAAAGGAGCGCGTAATATATGAAAATTGAGAAGCTGCAACTTCCTTTACAAACAAGCAGTCTTATTGCCGGTTTTATGGTTTGGGTCATCATTTCGTCTTTAATGCCGCAAATAAGAATGGACATTGAACTTTCGCCCGGACAGGTATCCCTGGTTACGGCAGTTCCTGTTATACTGGGTTCACTCCTGAGAGTTTTTATCGGGTTCTGGACAAACCGGTTTGGGGCAAGATGGATGTTTACCATCAGCTTCCTGGTTCTTTTGTTCCCAATTTATTACATCAGTGTCGCTGATTCTTTTACTGATCTTATAATCGGAGGGCTGTTTTTAGGGATCGCCGGAGCCGTT
>JANWJP010000045.1 GCA_025451895.1 Robertmurraya sp. | reverse complement strand
GAAAGGAATGCTCACAGGAATTATCATCACCGGGATCCTGCAGAGCAGTTCTGCAGTTATGGTTATCACAATCGGATTCATTGCGGCCCGAATTCTTACATTCCCTCAATCGATAGGAATCATTTTGGGAACCAACATCGGCACAACCTTTACAACTGAATTCATTACGATTGATATCGATTCATTTATTATTCCCCTGGCAGTTACCGGAGCCGCTTTTATTTTGCTTGGATACGGGAAAATCCGCAGCCTCGGCTTTATTTTTTTGGGAATTTCTTCTATTTTCTCGGCCATGAAAGGCTTCACGTGGCTTGCTGAACCCATTTCATCACTGCCGTATGTAAGTACCTCACTGTCCGGCATAAATGACAGCAACTTCACAGGTGTAATGACCGGCTCAATTTTTACCGGGATTATTCAATCAAGCACCGCCACGACAGGAATTGTAATGGGATTTCTGGAAGCCGGGGCGCTGAATATTGATGCCGGGATTGCCATCGTGCTGGGAGCCAATATCGGCACCTGCATCACTGCACTGATTGCCGCAATTGGCGGCGGCGAAGAATCACGGCTCAGCGCTTATGCCCATCTGTGGCTCAATGTTTTCGGTGTTACAATTTTCTTTCCCTTTATCAACGAACTCGCTGCCTTTAGTGAAAAACTCGCTGCAAAGCCGGAAATTCAATTAGCCCATACGAGCGTTATATTTAATGTACTTTCTTCTTTACTGGTCTTACCGTTCGCAAGACAATTCGGACTGCTAATCATTAAATTGCACGGAAGCAACAGCGAAAAATAGCGGTTCAGCACAACGGCAAAAACAAAAAACTGACTTAAAGGCCTGTTTTTTACAACAAACCTTCCCGTCAGTTTTTTGCCATTAACACTCTTAAAAAAACTTTTCCTAAATTACTTCCGCTTTTTCAATATTTTCTTCCATTACTTCAACAACCCGGCCATGATTATAAGGATAACCGGCTTTGGTCATTTTCACTCTTACAACTTTGCCGATCATTTGATCATTGCCTTCAAAAACAACTCTTAAATAATTGTCTGAATAGCCTTCATAAAGATTGCCGGCCGGGTCTTCAGCATATTTATCTTCAGGGATTACTTCAAGAATTTCCCCTTCAAACCGGGAAGCATATTCCTTGGCCAGTTGTTCAGAAAGTGTAATTAAACGGTGAACCCGCTCGTTTTTCACTTCTTCATCCACTTGATTCTCCATTCTTGCCGCCGGTGTGCCTGTCCGTTTTGAATAAGGAAAGACGTGGAGTTCGGAAAATTTATGCTCTTTGATAAAATTATACGTCTCCATAAATTCTTCTTCTGTTTCTCCCGGAAAACCGACAATAACATCTGACGTAATTGCAAGGCCGGGCAAGGCTTCCTTCAGGCGATTCAGCCGTTCCGCAAAAAACTCCATCGAATATTTGCGGCGCATTCTCTTTAGTACCGAGTCTGACCCGGACTGAAGAGGAATATGAAGATGTCTGACGACAATTTTTGAATTTTTGATAACCTCAATCATCTCGTCGGTAATTTGACTGGCTTCAATCGAAGAGATTCGAACCCTTTTCAACCCTTTCACATGGGTCTCCAAATCCTTCAGCAGATCTGCAAGGGTGTAATCTTTCAAATCAGCACCGTATCCCCCTGTATGAATGCCTGTGAGAACAATTTCCTTATAACCTGCCTGAACAAGCTGACGGGCCTGGCGGATTACCTCCTTCGGATCCCTTGATCTCATCAGGCCGCGGGCCCAGGGAATAATGCAGAAAGTGCAGAAATTGTTGCAGCCTTCCTGAATTTTTAATGAAGCCCGTGTCCGGTCCGAGAAAGAAGGAACATCCATTTCCTCAAAAACGCGGCTTTTCATAATGTTGCCGACAGCATTAATCGGCTGCCGTTCTTTTTTATATTGCTCAATATAATCAAGCATTTTTATGCGATCCTGCGTTCCGATCACAATATCCACACCCGGAATGGCCAAAACATCCGCAGGGGACGTTTGAGCATAGCAGCCGGTCACACAAATAACGGCATCAGGGTTTTTTCTGATCGCCCGGCGAATAATCTGGCGGCTTTTCTTGTCTCCGGTATTCGTTACAGTACAAGTATTTATTACATAAACGTCGGCCATGGCCTCAAATTCCTTGCGTTCATAGCCATTTTCCTTAAATAACTGCCAAATTGCTTCCGTTTCATAATGATTTACTTTACAACCAAGTGTATAAAATGCAACTGACGGCATCGTTGTTCACCTCAATAATTCAGTTTGATAAGATACTGCTGCCAAAACATACAATGGTGCTGTTTCTGTCCTTAAAATTCTCGGTCCAAGACTTGCCGTTTGAAAATTATGCTCTCTGAACAGGGCGATTTCATCTTCCGTTAATCCTCCTTCCGGACCAAAAACAACAAGAAGTGATTGACCCGGACCCATGTTTTGCAATGTTTTCGCAAAAACTGATGTTTCACCCGCTCTTGCTTCTTCTTCATATGCCACGAGCTTGCAGTCGTAATCTCCGCTCATTTTCAGAAGTGTTTTTACGTTAACAGGCTCGGATACTTCCGGAATCATGCTGCGATGTGATTGTTCGGCGGCTTCTTTGGCAATTTTCCGCCACCGCTCCACTTTTTTTCCGGCTTTTTTTTGATCCCATTTAACGATCGAGCGGCCTGCAGCAAAAGGGATAAACTTTACGGCACCAAGCTCCGTCCCTTTTTGAATGACCCATTCCAGCTTATCCCCTTTAGGCAGTCCGCTCGCAATCGCTACCCTCACAGGCAGTTCAGCAGTACCTTCTTCCCATTTTACAACGGAAGCAATAACCAGGTCATCGGCAATTTCTTCTATCAGACAGCGGGCGCTTTTGCCGTCAATAGAACAAATCAGCGAATCTCCTTGTTTCATCCTCATTACATTAACAATATGATGCCGATCCTCACCTGAAATATAAAAGCGGTTATCTTTGAATTGATTGACAAAATATCGCTGCATACATGCACCTTCTTTTGCATTTACCACTATTTTCTGATGTTTTATTTTCTGAAAAAAAGTCCCCTGCCTGCAAAAATACGGACTATTGTTTCCGGCATATAAAAGCAAGCCAGTCTTCCATTTGCAGCATTTCAGTAATTTCAAAGCCCTCTTTTTCAAATGCAGCTGTCATTTCTTCCTTTTTTGGGAGAATAATTCCCGAGGTAATGAAATAGCCGCCCTTTTTTAATAACGATGCAGCATCTTTTGTAAACCGAAGTATAACATCTGCCAAAATATTGGCCACAATAACATCAGCCTGTTCCGTGACACCGTCAAGCAAATTATTTTGCGCAACCGTTACCCGGTCCTCCACTTTATTTAGTTTAACGTTATTTACGGCTGAGTTCACAGCCACTTCATCCAAATCGAGGGCTTTTACTTTTTCCGCTCCAAGAAGGGCGGAAGCAACACTCAGCACTCCTGAACCTGTCCCTACATCAATAACTCGGTCGCCTTTCCTTACGGTTCTCTCCAATGCTTGAATACACATTACCGTTGTCGGATGTGTGCCCGTACCAAAGGCCATACCGGGATCCAATTCAATTATCAATTCATCCGTATGAACAGGAGTATAGTCCTCCCATGTCGGTACAATGGTAAAACGTTCGGAAATTTTCACGGGATGATAATATTTTTTCCAGGCTGTTGCCCATTCCTCTTCGTGTACTTCACTAATCGTTACCTTGTTTTTTCCAATATCAATGTTGTAAAGAATCAAATTGTTTATCGATTCTTTAATTTCCTCAATCGTTTCTTTTAAAAAGCTGTTCACAGGGAAGTACGCCTTGATGATTACTCCTTCCTCAGGGTAATCATCAGGATTTAATTCATAAATCTCACCGAATTGATCTTCCCTTTCCTTTCCTAATTCAAAAGGATCCTCGATGACAACACCGCTTGCTCCTGCTTCATGCAAAATATTTGAAATTGGTTCAATTGCTTCATTCGTTGTATGAATGGAAATCTCCGACCACTTCACAGCTGGCCACTCCGTTTCTTTTATTCTCCTTTAAATGCACGCTTCATTTTTGAAAAAAAACTCTGCTCCTGTTCCCCTTGTGGAACATTACCGCTGATTTCCGCAAACTCCTGCAATAACTGTTGTTGTCTTTCGGTCAGTTTTGTAGGTGTGACTACTCTCACGCGAATATGCTGATCTCCGACCCCATAACCTCTCACATTTGGAACGCCCTTTCCACGCAGACGGAAATTTGTGCCGGTCTGCGTTCCTGCAGGTATCTTCAACTTTACTTTTCCATGCAGCGTCGGTACTTCAATTTCATCCCCCAATGCCGCCTGGGCAAAAGTCAGCGGGATTTCGCAGTAAATATCATCCCCGTCCCGCTCAAAAAATTCATGGGGACGAACATGGAAAACAATATATAAATCTCCCGGAGGTCCGCCGTTAATACCCGGTTCTCCTTGTCCGGCAACCCTTAGCTGCTGGCCGTCATCAATACCTGCAGGGATTTTGACATGAATTTTGCGGCGTTTTTTCACCTTTCCTGTACCACGGCATGTTGAACATTTCTCCTTAATTTGTTTGCCCGTTCCTTGACAGTAGTGACAAACTCTTTTATTAACAATTCTGCCGAACGGTGTAGTCTGTTCCATGCTAATCTGGCCGGTTCCCCCACAGTGGCCGCATGTTTCCGGTTTGGTTCCCGGTTTTGCACCCGTCCCGTTACAAGTATCACAAGATTCTTCCCGTGGTATCTCAATATCTGTTTCCTTTCCGAAACAAGCCTCTTCAAAGGAAAGGGTCATTGTAAACTGAAGATCAGCACCCTGACGCGGCGCATTCGGATCACGACGCCGTCCGCCGCCGAAAAAGGTATTGAATATGTCTTCAAAACCTCCGAAACCGCCAAAATCTGCCCCGTCAAAACCGCCTCCGAAACCGCCAAAGCCCTGATTTGGATCCGCATGCCCGAATTGATCATAGTGAGCACGTTTTTGATCATCACTCAAGACTTCATAGGCTTCGGTTATCTCCTTAAATTTTTCATCTGCACCCGGTTCTTTGTTAATATCCGGGTGATATTTTTTGGATAATTTTCTGTATGCCTTTTTTATTTCATCCTTTGTTGCATTCCGGTCTATCCCCAAGACTTCATAATAATCTCTCTTAGCCATGCTGACCTCCCCGAATCCTTTCACATAAAGGTTATTCTAACACTCCCGGTATGTTCTGTGCAAATCAAATCATGTTCATTGCGTACATTTACCCAGCCGTAGAAAATATTTTGAAAAATGCCTTCTTTTCCTCTTCATTCTTCATGGAATTTTTTCCATTTGTTAACGTAGAAAAAGTCAAAGCCTCTTTAGACCCGACTTTGACTTTTTCTTTCCTGACCATTCGTATCATTTGTTTCAAAAATTATTTATCGTCCTTAACTTCCTCATACTCTGCATCAACGACATTATCGTCCTTGCCTTTGTCCGTACCGCCGGCACCGGATTGTTGTGCACTTTGTGCCTGCTTCGCCGCTTCTTCATAAAGCTTTACTGAAAGATTTTGAACGATTTCCTGAAGGGCATTCTTTTTCGTACGGATTTCATCAATATCTTTCTTTTCCAGTGCTGCTTTCAGTTCATCTTTTGCTTTGTTTGCTTTATCCACTTCTGCAGCGTCGACTTTGCCTTCTAAATCTTTTAATGTTTTCTCGGTTGTAAAAATCAAATGATCGGCTTCGTTAAGAAGATCGGCTTCTTCCTTCCGCTTTTTATCCGCCTCTGCGTTTTCTTCAGCTTCCTTGATCATTCTATCAATTTCTTCATCGGACAATCCGGTAGAAGATTTAATCGTAATAGCCTGCTCTTTATTCGTACCGAGATCTTTTGCCCGAACATGAACGATACCGTTCTTATCAATGTCAAAAGTTACTTCAATTTGCGGTACTCCGCGCGGAGCAGGAGGAATATCCGTCAACTGGAATCGTCCTAATGTTTTATTGTCGGCAGCCATCGGCCGTTCTCCCTGCAGCACATGGATATCAACTGCTGTTTGATTATCAGCGGCAGTTGAGAAAATTTGTGATTTTGAAGTTGGAATGGTTGTATTTCGTTCAATTAATTTTGTAAATACACCACCCAATGTTTCAATACCAAGAGATAAAGGTGTAACGTCAAGTAATACAACGTCTTTCACATCTCCGGCCAGAACTCCGCCCTGAATGGCCGCACCCATGGCAACCACTTCATCAGGGTTCACGCCTTTATGAGGCTCCTTGCCGATTTCTCTCTTAATGGCCTCTTGTACAGCCGGAATACGGGTGGAACCGCCGACAAGAATAACCTTATCAATATCGGAGGCGGACAGTCCCGCATCCTGCAACGCCTGACGTGTCGGACCCATTGTTTTTTCAACGAGATGTGCAGAAAGCTCTTCAAATTTTGCTCTTGTCAGGGTCATATCAAGATGCAGAGGTCCTGCTTCCCCGGCAGTAATAAACGGCAGCGAAATTTGCGCCGAAGTAATTCCGGATAAATCCTTTTTCGCTTTTTCCGCCGCATCTTTTAAACGCTGCATAGCCATTTTGTCTTTTGACAAATCGATGCCGTGTTCCTTTTTAAATTCTGATACTAAATAATCGATAATAACCTGGTCAAAGTCATCACCGCCAAGACGGTTATCCCCTGCTGTTGCTTTTACTTCAAAAACACCGTCTCCCAATTCAAGGATGGAAACGTCAAAAGTACCGCCCCCGAGGTCGAAAACAAGAATTGTCTGATCTTCTTCCGTCTTATCCAAACCGTATGCAAGGGCTGCAGCAGTCGGTTCATTAATAATCCGTTCTACCTCAAGACCGGCAATTCTTCCTGCATCCTTTGTAGCCTGGCGTTCTGCATCATTAAAATAAGCCGGAACTGTAATAACTGCTTTTGTAACTTTTTCACCAAGATAATCCTCAGCATAAGATTTTAAATGCTGCAATATAATTGCAGAAATTTCCTGAGGCGTGTACTCTTTACCTTCTATTGTAACCTTTTCGTTTGTACCCATCTTACGCTTGATTGACTGAATCGTATTAGGATTTGTAATCGCCTGGCGCTTGGCAACTTCCCCAACCTGGCGCTCTCCATTCTTAAATGCCACCACGGACGGAGTTGTACGATTCCCTTCAGGGTTGGGAATTACTTTCGGCTCCCCGCCTTCTAATACGGAAACGCATGAGTTTGTAGTCCCTAAGTCGATTCCGATAATTTTGCTCATTTCCTTTACCTCCCAAAAATATGTATCAGCTTTATTGATTTACTTTCACCATTGCAGGGCGGATAATTCTATCCTTTAACAGATACCCCTTTTGGAATTCTTCAACCACTATATTTGAACCGTAGCCTTCTTCATTCGCCTGCATCACAGCCTGATGAAAATGAGGGTCAAATTCCTTCCCGACAGCTTCAATCTCCTTGACTCCTTCTTTTTTCAAGGCTTCAACAAGACTCTTATAAATCATTTCCATGCCCTGCATATGAGATTTTGTTTCTTCATGCTCCGGTTTAAATTTAAGGGCCCTCTCGAAATTATCAAGAATTGGCAATATATCTGTAATTAAATCCTGAGCCCGGTATTTCATGGCAGCCTCGAAATCCTTCTGTTTGCGCCGTTTATAATTTTCAAAATCGGCCTGCAGACGAAGATAGCGATTTTCCATATATTCAAGCTTTTCCTCTGTTTCTTTTAATTTGGCTTCGACTTTTTTCAATTCATCTTCTTCACGGGTGCTCTCCTGATCATTTTCCGGCTTTTCTTCTGCTTCCTCTTTGCTTTCTGCATTTACTTCCGCAAAGTTTTCCTCAACCGGTGCATCCTCCTGAAGCTCTTCCTGAGGAGAAGCGGATTTTTCATTTATTTTATTCTCTTCCTGCTGCAATGTGTCTTTTTCGTTTGACAAATTGTTCACCTCCCTTAAAATGAAAAGCTTCCAGAAAATAAAAGCTTTCTGGTGCATAAAAAAGGGAATATCCCGGGTAAGCAGTAAATTTAACAATCAAAAATCGAGCGCAATGAAAGCGGATGGAATTTCTTCCATCCTTAATCAATATTTCCAGCGCTAATTATTTTGATACAGTTTTGTCAATTCAGTTGTCAGGTCATTGCTGATAAACTGAAGGAGACTGATTACCCGTGAATATTCCATCCTTGTCGGCCCCAAAATAGCAATTGTCCCATATTGATCAGCCCCCGAAGAATATGTGGCAGTTATGAGACTGCAGTTTTCCATGGCAGAAATCTTATTTTCCCTTCCGATTCTGACACGGATTCCTTTCCCCTCTTCTTTCCGGATAATATCATAAATTTCTTTTTCCTGCTCGATCATTTCCATTAACATTCTTATTTTCCCAAAATCACGAAATTCAGGCTGGCTGAGAATATTAGATTTACCTCCGAAAAACAGCTTTTCCGTTACCGGGATTTTTAATGTTTCTGCAATGGTATGGAGCATCATATCATAATTATTTATGTGCTGTCTGAGAAGTGCAGCAACCTCTGTATAAATTTTATCATTCAATTCCTCCAACGGGACATTGACCAACCGTTCGTTAAGGATATTGATCGTTTTTTCAATATCACTTGCATTCACTCCAGGAGGCAGATAGAACAGTCTGTTTTCAACATGTCCGGTGTTTGTCACGATGATAGCAACCGCTGTTTTCTTATTTAACGGGATAATTTGAATCTTTTTCAGTCTGTTTTCCTTTGCCTCCGGTCCTAGAACAATCGCCGTATAATTCGTGATTTCCGATAAAATTTCGGCAGCTCTTCGCACAATATTTTCTAGTTCATAAATTCTTTCAGCGAAGATCGATTTTATCCTGTTGATATCCTCTTCATCCAGCTTATGCGGCGACAGCAAATGATCAACATAATAACGATAGCCTTTTTCAGAAGGAATTCTTCCTGACGAGGTGTGTGTTTTTTCCAAAAACCCGAGTTCCTCTAAGTCAGCCATTTCGTTACGGATCGTTGCCGAACTGAGGTTAATTTCCTCTTTTTTCGACAAGGCTCTTGAGCCAACAGGCTGGGCATATCGAATGAAATCATCAACAATCACCTGGAAAATCAATAGTTGCCGATCTGTTAGCACGTCAAATCACCTCTGTTAGCACTCCTTGGCGACGAGTGCTAAATCTATATTTAAATTATCAAATACAGGGGGATGGTGTCAATCATTTAAGCTGTTTTTATTATCCGCAACGCCGGCATTTCTATTGCATTTTTATACGGCTCCGATAAATGTCTGGAAAACCTCATTTCCAAGAAAAAGCCCTTTCCTTGTAAGCATGATTCTGTGATCCCGGATCGTAATCAACCCTTTTTTCTCAAGGGAATCCAGCTGTTCCCCGAATAAATGAAGCGGATTTTCAGCAAACTTTTTCTGAAACCGTGCGATATCAACCCCGGAAATTTTCCGCAATCCGAGGAACATTTCTTCCTCCATCATTTCTCCTTTGGTAAGGGGGGTTTCACTCATAACGGGGAACCTGTTCTGCATTAACGGTTCCCGATATTTTTTTAGGGGGCCGTAATTAGACCTGCGCACACCGTCTAGATAACTGTGAGCACCTGCTCCAAACCCGTAATATTGTTCGTTATTCCAATAGGTTAAATTATGTCTGCTTTCAAAACCCGGAAGAGCAAAATTGGATATTTCATAATGACTGAATCCGTTACGGGTCATTTCACCGATGAGGATTTCATACATATCAGCCTCTGTATCTTCATCGGGCAGCTGCATATTCCCTTTTTGAACCAAATTATAAAAAACCGTCTTGGGCTCAATAATTAATGAATAGGCTGAAAGATGAACAATATCCAAAGAAAATGCTTTCCTTAAATCATCCTCAAAGTCTTCGGGAGTTTGTCCTGGCAAGCTGTAAATTAAATCAATGCTTATATTTTTAAACCCTGCTGCTTTTGCTGATTCCACAGCCGTAAAAACATCATCGCTGCAATGGGTTCTTCCAATCTTTCCCAACAGTTCATCGTTAAAACTTTGAACGCCAATGCTAATCCGGTTGACACCGTACGCAGCCAAAATCTGCAACTTTTCCGGGACCAGATCGCCGGGATTTGCTTCAAACGTATACTCCGTATTCTTATTATAGGGCAGACAGGCGCGGATCGTTTCGCATAACTTTACAAGCTGTTTTTCATTAAGCGCCGTGGGGGTGCCGCCTCCGACAAAAATTGAATCCAGCATTCCGGCTGGATAAAGTTCAAGCGTCAATTGCATTTCTTTGCCCAGGGAATCCAGGTATTCATCCACCGGCTGCCCTTTTAAATATACCTTATTAAAATCACAATAATGACAAATTTGCTCACAAAAAGGAATGTGTATATAAGCGGCGCGTATCATTTCATCACATCCTTGCTCCCGAGTTCACCAAAACGCAAATCTTTTTTCATTCCGAAATCCGGAAACAGAATCCTTTGTTGGTATATACGAAAGAGGTTAGAGCAACGACTGCATCTAACCTC
This sequence comes from Robertmurraya sp., assembly GCA_025451895.1. Classification (GTDB taxonomy): domain Bacteria; phylum Bacillota; class Bacilli; order Bacillales; family Cytobacillaceae; genus CALKIU01. Next base: position 3,690 of record JANWJP010000045.1, on the reverse strand, counting down.
TTCCCTTTCCAAAACACTGCCGTATGATTGTTATTTTATATCGGATTAAGGTCTGATTTTGAAACAACCCGGACATCCGGATTGCCTGCACATCCTTTTATTAAAGAATATGTTTAACGACACAGATTCTTTTCACAAATGCAGCCATCTGTTGTATACAGGAAGATGTTATTTTTTCTTATTGCTGCCGTCATCCATTTTCAAAACAGCCATAAATGCTTCCTGGGGCACTTCCACCGAACCGACTTGCTTCATGCGCTTTTTCCCTTCCTTTTGTTTTTCAAGAAGTTTTCGTTTCCGGGAAACGTCTCCTCCGTAGCATTTGGCAAGAACATTTTTCCGCATGGCCTTAATTGTGGACCGGGCAACAATTTTTGTTCCAATCGCCGCTTGGACAGGCACTTCAAATTGTTGTCTCGGAATCAAATCTTTTAATTTTTCAACAAGATTCTTTCCCCGTTCATAAGCAAAATCTTTATGAACAATAAAGCTGAGCGCATCCACTTTTTCTCCATTCAAGAGAATATCCATTTTCACCAATTTTGAAGGTTTATAGCCGATCAATTCGTAGTCAAAGGAGGCATAGCCCTTTGTGCTTGATTTCAATTGATCGAAGAAATCATAAACAATTTCCGATAAAGGAATTTCATAAATAATGCTCACCCTTGTTTCATCAAGGTATTCCATATTAATAAAATTTCCACGTTTATCCTGACAGAGTTCCATAATGGCTCCTACATAATCATTTGGCGACATAATTGTTGCCTTAACATAGGGCTCTTCAATACGGTCAATTTTTTGCGGTTCCGGCATATTTGAAGGATTATCCACATGAATTTCCGTTCCGTCCGTCAAAACAACATGATAAATAACACTTGGCGCCGTAGTAATTAAATCAATTTTAAATTCTCTTTCAATCCGTTCCTGAATAATTTCCATATGCAAGAGACCCAAAAAACCGCAACGGAAGCCAAATCCGAGGGCCTGCGAAGTCTCTGGCTCATATTGCAGGGCCGAATCATTTAATTGCAGTTTTTCCAAAGCCTCTCTGAGGTCATTGAATTTGGCCGTATCAATCGGATACAGACCGCAATAAACCATTGGATTTAATTTCCGGTAACCCGGAAGCGGTTCTTTTGCCCCGTTTTTGGCATTTGTAATGGTATCACCGACCCGTGTATCAGCGACATGTTTGATCGAAGCCGTAAGATACCCGACTTCCCCGGCAGACAGTTCAGCGACGGGTTGGGAATTTGGAGTAAACACTCCGACTTCTGTTACCTCAAACTCTTTGCCCGTAGCCATCATTTTAATTTTGTCACCCGCTTTAACGGTTCCGTCAAAAACCCGGATATAGGCAACAACCCCCCGATATGAATCATACAAAGAATCAAAAATTAACGCTTTTAATGGAGCATCAGGGTCGCCTTCAGGAGCAGGCACTTTTTCAACTATCTGTTCCAGTATCTCTTCAATTCCAATGCCGGTTTTCGCGCTGGCCAGCACAGCATCGGACGCATCCAGACCAATCACATCTTCAATTTCCTTACGGACACGTTCCGGATCAGCATTAGGCAAATCAATCTTATTAATGACCGGAATAATTTCCAAGTCATTGTCAATGGCCAAATAAACATTGGCAAGGGTTTGTGCCTCTATTCCCTGGGCAGCATCCACAACAAGAATGGCCCCTTCACATGCAGCCAAACTCCTGGATACTTCATATGTAAAATCCACGTGCCCCGGTGTGTCGATGAGATGAAATGTATACATTTCCCCATCTTTCGCCTGATATTTTAACGCAACGGAGTTCAGCTTAATGGTGATCCCGCGTTCTCTCTCCAAATCCATCGAATCCAGCAGTTGCTCTTTCATTTCCCGTTGTGTTAAAGTATTTGTCTTCTCTAAAATTCTGTCTGCCAGGGTAGACTTTCCATGGTCGATATGAGCGATAATGGAAAAGTTGCGAATTTTTGCTTGTTTTTCCAGTCTTTCTTCCTTTTTCACATATTTCACTCCTACATAATGACACAAGTACGCTATTTTCTGATTATATCAATCGATTTGTCAACATTCAACGAAAAGTGCAACAGAACACCCGTTTTTTCATTTTCAAGAAACACAGGAAAAATTTTACCTCATTCCGGCTTTTTTGCCAAAAAAAAAGAGACCGGAACAATGCCGTGAGTCTCTAAATAATAGTTGCACTGAATATCTCCTTGAAAAATCAACATTTTCAACTCTTTCAAATCAAAGGGCTTACAGACTCAAAAACAACAACGCTTTATAAGAGCCTGTTAAAATAAGTCTGATATTTTTTGAATCAATTTTTCACTGGCTGATTTGATGATCCCTGCCGTTTTTTTTCCGAGCTCAGCAAAAAAATTAAAAGCTTTCATTTCTTCTAACTTTTTCTTTTTAGCTTCCAAATCATGACTTCCTACAGCCGTACCAAAAACGGACAATTCCTGCTCTCCGTCCTCTGTATGTGTTACGGTTAAAACATCGGCAAATCTCTCATCTTCATATCCTTTCATCTGGTGAATTCCTTCATTGGCAAGCTGCATTCCGTAAAGAACCGCCAGAAACATCAATGACAAAATGATGAAACTTTTTAAAAAGAACTTTTTCATTGTAATCACCCGGATTCTTCCTGACATTTCATTGCAAACTGTTTATTGCTTCTTAGCCGGTTCATTTTGAGGTTGATTAACCCTTTCCGCCTCCCAATATAATTCTGCGAACACATCAGCAAAAGCTTCAGCGGAATGATTCAACTCTTCAAATGTATTGTCCACTCCCCCAAATTCCACAAGCATAGCGTTGCCGGATAAATCCTGATTAAATTTCCCGTTTGTATGGGCACCTTTTTTCTCAATAATTCCCCTGCTGAGACCCGGATATTTCTCCTCCAGTTTTTGGTGGATTTCTTTGGCAAGTTTTAGATTTTTTTCATAGTTTGGATTTTCGGCACCAATAACAAAAGCCAATTTGGCATACGTTTTTCCGTTAATTGTTTTGGTTGTATCTTTCCTTCTCCGGCTGTCTCTGTGGATATCTATTAAATAAGTTAAATCCCTGTTGCCTGTTACTGCCGCTTCCACCACTTCTCTTGAAGCGTCATAAGACCGGGCATAGTTCCAGCCCCTTGCATGCAATGTATCGGTAAAATCTGTTTTATCAACAATGGCGCCTATTCCCATGTCTTGCAGATGCCCCTGCAAAAAATCCCCGATACGGGTTACATTTATTTGCGAATGCATGGCCTGATCCGGATTAGTAACCCCTTTTAAATATGGCAAAAATGATTCCCTTGTATGAGTGAAATATATATAAACAACTTTTTTATCCCCTGTCGAAAAGGAAGGTTGTTTTTCATCCCGTTCCTTTTCATTGATAAATTCATCAACATTCTGCAGGCTGGCTTCTTTATCTTCTTTCAGAGCTTCCATGGGAGGCGCAGACTCAATCGGAAGATTCGTATAATTTGTCCCTTCACCGGCCACCAATATTTTACCGTCATATAGTGAAAAACCGGGAAGTTCCCTGCCCAATAAACTGCGCGGATCATCCGGACTTACATTGGTGGACAGTTTAAAAATAATTCCCGGAATATTTAGTGTCCGCTCATCTTCAGGAAGAGAAACCAAAAAAAGATGATTTTCCCAGCCGAGCATTTGATAGAGGATT
>JANWJP010000044.1 GCA_025451895.1 Robertmurraya sp. | reverse complement strand
GAAGAAACCAATCTCCTGAAGGGCAAAATTTTGGGGATGATCTTCGAAAAGCCGTCAACGAGAACAAGGGTATCCTTTGAAGCGGGAATGCTTCAACTCGGTGGCCAGGCGATTCATTTGAACAGCCAGGAAATGCAGTTGGGAAGAGGGGAGCCGGTTTCAGACACGGCCAAGGTATTATCCCATTATGTTGATGCGATTATGATTCGGACATTTGCCCATTCAAGGGTGGAGGAATTGGCTGAACATGCAACCATTCCCGTTATTAACGGATTAACAGATTTGTTCCATCCATGCCAGGCTCTTGCGGACCTCCTTACGATTCAGGAAGTGAAGGGAACGCTTGCCGGACTGAAAATGGCGTATATTGGAGACGGCAATAATGTAGCCCATTCTCTGATGATTGCTGCTGCAAAAATGGGAATGAATATAACGATTGCCTCACCGAAGGGATATGAGCCGGAACAGTCAGTCATTGAGCTTGCAAAACAATTTGCTGAAGAAAGCGGAGCCGACATTGTCATTACCAATGATCCGACGGAAGCTGCAGCAGATGCAGATGTCATCTATACAGATGTTTGGACGAGTATGGGACAGGAAAAAGAAAATGAAATCCGACTGAAAGCATTTGCCGGATTCCAGGTGAATGAGGAATTGGTTCAAAATGCTAAGAAAGATTATATGTTCCTCCACTGTCTGCCTGCCCACCGTGGTGAGGAAGTCTCCGCAGGAGTCATTGACGGAAGCAACTCATATGTGTTTCAACAGGCCGGAAACAGGCTTCATGCCCAAAAGGCCCTATTAGTAGAAATTCTGAAATAAGCGAATAAGTTATATTATCATTAGCAGTTCTTCGTCTAATGACGGCTGCATATCCGCAGGGCGCATATATCAGTGTCTTGCGGATTTTTTTTTGCAAAAATTAAACATTATGAAAGGGCGTCAACCGGGCATAATATAACCGATGCCGGATGGAAGGAGAGTTGTATCATGGGTCAAAGCCGCCAATTTCGTGCCGGGCAAAAGGCGCCCAATAACGGAATCTATATTGAGATAGGAGAAGAAGGAGACGGTGTGATGAACCCGAAAATGATAAAGCTGAAAGCGGGAGACCGTTTTCCGGAAAACTCCAATCATAACCGGAAATGGACCTATAAAAGAAAGCCTTAGTTTGATAACACATTAAGAAAGTCTCATCCATTATGGATTACTGTAATATAAAAGGAAAATTTCTTGAATGATCATGATTTGCCATCCTGATGAAAGGATGGCTTTACTTATGATTAAAGTATTTTTATAATAAAAATAAAGGTCAAAGTTGGTCAAACAAGGAGGGATATATGTGGACATCAATAAAATGACGGAACGTCTGCAAACAGGGCTGTTCAATGCCCAGTCACTGGCCGTGGACAACAGCCACCAGGAAATTGACGAAGTCCATCTGTTCATTGCTCTCATGGATATGGAAGACAGTTTGATTGAGGCTATTTTGGAAAAAACGGGACTTCCCGCTGAAATTTTTCTTGATGAATTGCATCGGTTACTGCGGAAAAAACCACAGGTTTCAGGGAGCGGAGTGGAGCAGGGAAAGCTTTATATAACGGGAAAACTGCAAAAGCTTTTTGTATCGGCAGAAAAAGAAATGAAAAAACTTCATGACGAATACATGTCTGTTGAACATATTCTTATGGCTGCTTTAATAACAGATGGTTCGGAAATTGGGGCAATCCTGAGGAAATACCGGACCGGTTACGAAGAAATATTAAAAGCGATTAAGGATATAAGGGGGAACCAAAGAGTGACATCACAAAATCCGGAGGCAACCTATAATGCTTTAAAAAAATACGGGCGTGACTTGGTTGCAGAAGTGAAGGCCGGAAAATTGGATCCGGTAATTGGGAGAGACGCGGAAATTCGTCATGTAATCCGCATTCTTTCGCGAAAAACAAAAAATAATCCGGTCCTTATTGGAGAGCCCGGCGTCGGGAAAACAGCCATTGTTGAAGGACTGGCCCAACGAATCGTCAGAAAGGATGTGCCCGAGGGATTAAAGGATAAAACGGTCTATTCTCTTGATATGAGTGCTCTGATCGCCGGAGCAAAATATCGGGGAGAATTCGAAGAAAGACTGAAAGCCGTTCTAAACGAAATCAAAAAGAGCGACGGGAAGATTCTCTTATTTATCGATGAAATACATACGATCGTTGGTGCGGGAAAAACAGAAGGAGCGATGGATGCCGGTAATATGCTGAAACCGATGTTAGCCCGCGGTGAATTGCATTGTATTGGTGCAACGACACTTGATGAATACAGAAAATATTTTGAGAAGGATCCCGCTCTTGAACGGCGTTTTCAACAGGTCCTCGTGGAAGAGCCCAGTGTGGAGGATACCATTTCAATTTTGCGGGGATTAAAAGAACGGTATGAAATCCATCACGGTGTCAATATTCATGATCGGGCTTTAGTTTCGGCAGCTGTTTTGTCTGACAGGTATATTACGGAACGTTTTCTGCCTGATAAAGCAATTGATCTTGTGGATGAAGCTTGTGCAATGATTCGTACGGAGATTGATTCCATGCCTGCGGAGCTTGATGAAGTCACCAGACGGGTCATGCAGTTGGAAATAGAAGAAGCTGCGCTGCAAAAAGAAGCGGATGAACAAAGCAAACAACGGCTGAAAGATTTACAGAAGGAATTAGCAGAATTGCGCGATCAGGCAAATATGATGAAGGCGAAGTGGGAGAAGGAAAAGGAAGATATTCAAAAGGTCCGGGAAAAACGCGGACTGCTGGAAAAATTGCGCCGGGAACTGGAAGAAGCAGAAAATGAATATGATCTTAACCGGGCAGCTGAACTTCGGCACGGAAAAATACCGGCTTTGGAAAAGGAACTGAAAGCACTTGAAGAAGATTTGGGCAAAAAGGGCGGGGACCGGCTTGTCCGTGAAGAGGTTACGGAGGATGAAATTGCTGAAATTGTTGCAAGATGGACTGGCATTCCGGTTACAAAACTAGTCGAAGGGGAACGTGAAAAACTTCTTCGTCTGGAAAGTATTCTGCAAAAGCGGGTGTTCGGGCAAAATGCGGCAGTAAAGCTGGTCACAGATGCTGTTTTAAGGGCAAGAGCCGGAATCAAAGACCCGAGACGGCCAATCGGTTCCTTCATTTTTCTCGGACCGACCGGCGTGGGGAAAACAGAGTTGGCCAAGGCGTTGGCAGAAGCCCTTTTTGACAGTGAGGACCAAATGATCCGCCTTGATATGTCAGAGTATATGGAAAAGCATTCTGTGTCGCGTCTCGTCGGGGCACCTCCGGGTTATGTCGGATATGAGGAAGGGGGACAATTGACAGAGGCAGTCAGAAGAAAGCCGTACTCGGTTATCCTTCTGGATGAAATTGAAAAAGCCCATCCGGATGTATTTAATATTCTTTTGCAAATGCTTGATGACGGCCGGGTGACTGACTCAAAAGGAAGAACCGTTGATTTCAAGAATGCGGTCATTATCATGACGTCAAATATTGGTTCCCATGATCTTCTGGAAGGATATCAAGGCGGGGATGAAATTGATGAAACAGTGAAGGAACGGGTGATGGCCCGCCTCAGGGCTCATTTCCGTCCTGAATTTCTTAACCGGGTCGATGAAACAATCATGTTTAAGCCGCTGACAATGGAAGAGGTTGGTGAAATTGTCGCGAAATTAGTTGCCGACCTTGAGAAACGTTTAAAAGACCAGCAAATCAGACTTGTGATGTCTGACGAGGCAAAAGCCTATCTGGCTGAAAACGGCTTTGATCCGGTGTTTGGCGCCCGACCGTTGAAAAGATATATCCAAAGGAACTTGGAAACGTTGCTGGCCAGGGAAATCATTGCAGGCAAAATCGGGGAAAATGATACGGTGCAAATTGTTTATGAGGAAGGTAAAATCGCGTTAAAAAAATTGTTGTAGTCTTTAAGTAATGGCCATTTTAAAAAGCTGCAAGAGCGAACGGAGGCTCACCGTTGTCTCACGGCAGAAAAGAACGGCAGCGGCCGATTAGTTTTATAAAAAACAAAAAGTCATCCTTGTTCAGCACGGGGATGACTTTTTAATTAATATATTATTTTTATTGCGCCTCGCTGTTTGTATCCGGTTCACTTGGAATAAGACTTGCAATAAGTAAAATCAGAGCAGTGACGCCAACGGAAACGATGGTTCCGAGCAAGAAATCAAACTGTACACCTACCATGTTTCCTGTTACATAACTCATCATTTGAACAAGGAGAAATGTCCAAAAGAATGTCCAAAAGTATTTCAACCCATTCACCTCTTGCTAACTATTTAAAATCTTCCTTCATATTATCATAATAGCCGAAAATAATAAAGATTTTGTGAACAAAATGGAGAAGTTTGTCGGATGTCCATTGTGCGGATAAAATCATGATTTCCAAGTCTGTTGCGTTTGAAAAATCCAAACCGTTAAAGTCTCCAACAGGATTGAAAATGAACTGTTTGCAAACATCTTTTCCGGGAGGAACAGGGCAGGGATCAAAAAATTATTCATAAGCATTATATCATTAGGATTGTAAGGGGTATCTCCGGCTAAAGAATCTGATATATAAAAACGTTCAGCGAAAAAACAGCTTATTCGAAATTATTCTTTCCTTTCGTTGACAGAAATAAAAATCACAGGCAAGAATAAGGAAAATGGGCAAACTCCCTGACAACTCATGCCATTATTCATACATTGATAAGAGAGAATTTCATAAAGGAGAATTCCTGATGAAAAGCCGAAGCTTTAAAATTGATAATGAATGGAATATGATTCACTATCCTGCCAGACCAAAAGGTTTTGGGATCTTAATTATTGGGGACGAGCGGAATTTTGTTGATGAAAGAAGCAGTTTTTGGATTCAGAATGAAGGAAGGGCCGCCTTCATTTCCACATTGGAAGAAGCAGGTTATACCATTTTTTATTCAAATTTGTACGGGCGCAACTGGGGAAGTGATGCTGCGGTTAAATTGGCCAAGCGCCTGTATGAATATATTATTCGGACTGAAATTATTAACCGGAAAATTCATTTAATTGCTGAAGGCATGGGGGCATTGGTCGCAATGAAACTTCTAAATGAATTGGGAGAAAACCTTCGTTCCGTCGTTTTGATAAATCCTGTTTTATCCCTAAAAGGACACCTCGCCGAAGAAAAAGAGCATGTGTTTTTTTATAAAAGAATGATTAAGGAATTGTCTCATTCTTACAGGGTTGAAAAAGGACAAGTTATTGAAATGGTCGACAGGGGAGATGATTTCCGGAGAATCAGTCCGCACATTCCGATGAAAATATTTCACGTTTTGGCAGGAAGCAGGGCATATAAACAATCGGAGTTATTAAAAAAATTGGCTGTCAGATGGAAAGAAGAAAATGCTCCGGTAACGGTTCGTTATTTAGTCCCGGAAAAAAAGCCCCAAATTCCAAGAGATGTTGTTAAATTTTTCGGTAAACATGAAACTGTGCTTTAACATATGATGATATATTTCTTTTTCGCCTCATATGATGAACTAACAGTTTTAACGGAGGCGTTGGGATGGACAAGGCAGTAATTATCGGAGTATATGAATTTCTCGGATTTCATTTTTGCCAAAAACTGCTCAATAAAGGGATGGAAGTAAAAGGACTTCATCTAGAAAAAAAGGGGAAAAGCATTTTTCTTGAAGAAAAACGGATGGAAATCGGCAGAAATGCTAATTTTTCAGAGTATTCATATGACGAGTATTTGTGGAAAGAAGATGATCTGGAAGAATTGCTCATTATTATGGACTATTATGATTTATTTATGGCCCGCCGGGAAAAAGAATTGTTCACCCTGTTTCCTTTGAAAAATCTTTTCGCACATTTGAAATCTTCGCAAATCCGGTTCATTCTTTTATTTCCGATTCAGTTTATTTACGGAAACAAATTTGAAAAGCAACGGCTGCAGGCGGAGCGTTTATTACAAAAGATTGGAAGGGGAAAAGGAACGGTTTCAGTGTTCTATCTTCCTTCTGTTTTTGGTCCGTGGCAATCGGAAGAGTTTACTTTTCAAAAATACTTTTTGGGAGAAAACGACCCGATGCAGGACACGGTTTTTAATGACCGGGAATGGACGGGAGATGCCGTATATGTGGAGGAAGTGGTACGGACCGTTTTGCAGACCTGTTCAGAACAAACGGACATGGAGGAATATATATTAGTCAGCGGTGAAGAGGACTCCTGGAATAAATGTGCCCGGCTTCTTTCTCTTCCTCTTCAGCAGAAAGTGCGGGAATTTCCAAGGATTAGACAAGTGCAGATGCTTATTTTAGATCAACAAATTTCCATTGAATCGGCACTTATGCGGCAGCAGCGTCATACAGAACGTCTGAAGTCCCTATATTAGTCCCTTATTTTTAAGAAACTAAAGGAAAAGGTTCCACAGGCGCAATTTTGTTTTGCCTGTGGATTATTTTTTTTGAGAGGATTTAAGAAAAGGCTTTAAGTTGCTGAGAAGGGGCTTAAATTTTTTGGCAGATTCGATAATTGTTTCAATGTTTTCAATGAGTTCCAGATAGTCGATGTTCTCCAAAATCTTTTGTATATTCGTGAATTGTGATTCTGTATTGTCTCGTTGCCGAAGCCTGCCGGGAAGTACCCAGTCGAAAGGATCATGGCGTTGGTAATTGTTTTCCAGCAGGAAATGACCCGCAGGAAAATTAAAACTTGTTTCTTCTTTCAAACTGCTGCGGTCATCTCCAGTTTCCTCATTAAGAACAGAATGGCTGTTGTCCACAGTCGGATTTTCCGTTTTTCTTTGGGCTTTTCGCCTGCCGAACATAAATTCTGAAAAATTATCCATTGAGAAGGATGATTCAGGTTGCTTTTCATTATTTTTCATTGCCATCTACCTCTCTTATTCGTGAACAAATTCTGATCTAACAAGATTTTTTAACTTTCTTTAAGTGGAATCGGACGGAGATAAACAGACAGGTCTGTAAGTTAATTGAAGCTGATGTTTTCAAGGGGTTCCATGTAAAGCGAATCATTGTACTTGATATATTAAACGAATCTATAATAAAAATATGAAATTAAGGAAAATAATGTATAGACAAGTAAATTAGTTTTCTGCAACGGGTAAAGGCAAAAAGCTGGGGAATACACCAAAAAGTATTGCGACAAAGAAAAATATTTGATACTATTTATTAGTACCAAGTCATAATAATTAGTGATAGCATTTAGTGATACATTACGGTTGAAAATTTGCGAGGATAAACGAGGATAAATAAGCAAAGGGGTTGGCATTATGAATGCAGGAATCATAGGAATTGGAAGATATCTGCCTGAGAAAATTTTAACTAACCATGATCTTGAAAAAATGATGGATACGTCTGATGAATGGATTCGGACAAGGACGGGGATTGAGGAACGGAGAATTGCTGATGATCAAACAGACAGCTCTGATATGGCTTTTGAGGCCGCTCAAAAGGCGATTGCAGATGCGGGAATCTCTCCGGAAGATATAGATATGATCGTTACGGCAACAGTTACGCCTGATACGCCTTTTCCATCTGTGTCATGTATGCTGCAAGACCGTCTAGGAGCCAAAAAGGCCGCAGCGATGGATGTGAGTGCCGCATGTGCCGGATTTATATACGGTATGATTACAGCCAAAAATTTCATAGAGACAAATGCATACAAATACATTTTAGTGGTTGGTGTAGAAAAGCTTTCAAAAATCACCGATTGGGAAGACCGGAACACGGCGGTTCTTTTTGGAGACGGAGCAGGAGCAGTGGTGATGGGGCCTGTTTCGGAAGGACGGGGAATTTTATCCTTTGAACTTGGAGCGGACGGTTCAGGCGGAAAATATTTGTATCAGGATAAATATATTATGATGAACGGTCGTGAAGTGTTTAAATTTGCTGTCCGCCAAATGGGTGAAAGCAGTGTAAATGTTCTTGAAAAAGCCGGTTTATCGAAGGAAGATGTCAGCATTTTCATTCCCCATCAGGCAAATATCCGTATTATGGAATCGGCAAGGCAAAGACTTGAGCTTCCCCCGGAGAAAATGTCAAAGACCATCCATAAATACGGCAACACATCATCAGCTTCCATTCCGATTTCTATTGTCGAAGAACTTGAAGCAGGAAAAATTAAAGATGATGATGTGATCGTGATGGTTGGTTTTGGCGGAGGTTTAACCTGGGGTGCGTTGGCATTACGCTGGGGACGATAAGGAAAAAAGGATGCAGTTTTTGGTAAGGAGATGTTATAGATGACGAAACGCAGAGTAGTGGTAACCGGACTTGGAGCTGTAACTCCTGTAGGAAATAATGCAGAAACGGCATGGCAGAACGTTATTAATGGAGTATCAGGAATTGCAACAATGACAAGATTAAATCCTGATGATTTTCCGGCAAAAGTTGTCGGTGAACTGAAGGATTTTCAGGTTGAAGAGTTCATTGATAAAAGAGATGCCCGCAAGATGGACCGCTTTACCCAATATGCAGTGGCTGCTTCGTTAATGGCTGTCCGTGATGCCGGCCTTAAAATTACTGAGGAAAACTCTCACCGGGTAGGCGTATGGATCGGTTCCGGAATCGGAGGGATGGAAACTTTTGAGACACAATTTGAAACGTATTTACAAAAAGGTTACCGGAGAGTCAGTCCGTTCTTTGTTCCAATGATGATTCCTGATATGGCGTCCGGCCAGGTGTCGATCACTCTTGGTGCAAGGGGAGTAAACTCTTGTACCGTAACGGCTTGTGCGACCGGAACAAATTCAATTGGAGATGCTTTTAAGGTAATACAGCGCGGTGATGCGGATGTTATGGTCACGGGCGGTGCCGAGGCTCCGATAACAAGAATGTCACTGGCGGGTTTTTGTGCAAATAAGGCACTGTCAACAAATCCGGATCCGAAAACTGCCTGTCGTCCATTTGATTTGAACAGGGACGGTTTTATCATGGGAGAAGGAGCCGGTATTGTCATTCTTGAAGAGCTGGAACATGCTCTTAAGCGGGGAGCAAAAATCTATGCGGAAATAGTCGGCTACGGGGCAACCGGTGACGCTTACCATATTACGGCTCCCGCTCCTGCTGGTGAAGGGGGCGCAAGGGCCATGAAAGCGGCAATTGAGGACGGAGGCCTGAAACCTGAAGATATCGATTATATAAATGCCCACGGTACAAGTACTGAGTATAATGACAAATTTGAAACAGCTGCTATTAAAGAAGTGTTTGGAGATCATGCCTATAAATTGGCTGTCAGTTCGACAAAATCAATGACAGGGCATCTTCTTGGAGCAGCGGGCGGTGTCGAAGCGATCTTTACTGTATTGGCCATTCATCATTCAATCCTCCCGCCGACCATCAATTATGAAACACCGGACCCGGATTGTGATCTGGATTATGTGCCAAATAAAGCGAGAAAGCAGGAAATAAAAGCTGCAATCAGTAATTCGCTGGGTTTCGGCGGTCATAATGCAACGCTTGTCTTTAAAAAATATGAATAAAGACCGGAATTTTATAAATAT
>JANWJP010000043.1 GCA_025451895.1 Robertmurraya sp. | reverse complement strand
TCATCTCTTTCCGCTCAAATACATTTTTCCGCAAAGCGAAAATCTCAATAACCGGCACGATAACATAAAAATATGAATCCGTTTCCGCTTATAAACACAATTTTCTTTTAGCCATGATTTTTTTCATATCTGGCAAAAAATTATGACCGGCTGTCAATTACCCACGATCCACCTCTGATCCGGCGCCGTTTTCCGATGATTACCTATATATAAGGAAATAATGCGTATATGTCTGCCCGTTATAAAAAAGGACACATCCCGCAACCGGGCGCGGTTGAAATAAAAAAAGCAAGGTACTGCAACCAGTATCCCTGCTCTAATTAACGAACATTTTCCATTCTTTTATCCGTTTATCATAAACCAGCTTAACGTCAAACCGGGTTTTAACCACCTTTCGATATTCATCGAATATATCATCCATATGATCGAAGTCGCCGATTACCCATAACGGAATTTCCAGAGCGGATCTGGTTTTCTTCATATCCCTGAGCGAAAAGAGCAGCCCTTCCTTCATCAGTTGTTTTAGATTCAATAACACATCGATATTAATAGCGGGCACAGCCACCTGCTTTCTCCTGATCCCCAGAAGTCCTTTGTCCGTCTTTTTTTCACAGGCTTTCAGGGCAATAACTTCACCAATCATCCGGTAAAAATCCCTCATATTCCGGTAATAGACTTTGTTCCACCAGCCGTCGTCACGGGCCAGATAAACAAAGCGATTCCCCAGCCTGTTGTAGAACGGAGATTTTAAATGAGTCTTCATATGACCCAAATAAAGAATTTCCGCCAATTCCTGACCGGACATTTCGTTCAATGCCTGGACTTCCTCAAAATCCAGCCAGCAAAATTCACCGTATTTGTATTTGTCATTTTTTACGAGCCGGTAGATTCTTTTTGACGGTACATACTCCAACTGGGTATGAAGATTAAATTCACTTTCGTCAAAGGAACTGTTTAATAGAAGGAGATTGTTCATAACACTGTAAAGAGCCTGGACAAACTCCTCAAACCCTATTCCGTACGATAAAACGTATTGATTATTTTCATTTAAATAAACATAGACAAGGTCCGTTATTACACTCCTGTTCCTTTTCAAGGAAATACCCTCCGCAAAAAGTATTATAAAGCTCAGAAAAAACATCCTTGACATTTGACCCGCACCCATCGATGAAAAGCCTTTTCCTCTGCAAATCATCCGGCCGGGAAAAAAAGACATAAAATTCTACTGAAAAAATCCGGAAAAGAGTACTTTTCTTTATTTTAGCAAAAATTATAAAGAATATCTTCTTCCTCCAAATGTAAAACAAATAATGTTGAAAAATTCACCTGTTTTTTAAGTTTTTTTCAATCATGCCGTATCAATTACAGAAATTTTTTCTTATAATAATCATGGTTTGAGAATCTTTTCCGGTGAAGGGAGCGTGATTTTTTATGATTAAGGATATGACAAAAGATCAAATCACTCTTTATATCATAAAAGCATTAAAAGAAAATAAACGCAGAGAATTTGATGCCATTCAGGATGAACTGCATCCGTATGATAATGCGCGCATCTATGAGGATTTGCCGGAAAAGCACCGAACCCGATTCTTGCATTTTTTAAATATTAATGCCATTGCCGACCTGCTTCAGGAATTGGAGAAGGAGGAACAAATTGACGTTCTGAACAGGCTCGGAATTGAAAAGTCAGGGAAAGTCCTTGATATGATGGACAATGATGACCTGGCGATTCTCCTCGAAGAACTTTCTCCCGAAAAAATTCAAACATTGCTTTCGGAGATGAAAAAAGAAGAATCGAAAGCAGTTCAAGATATTATGAATTATCCGCCGGAAACAGCCGGGCGCTTAATGACAAACCGCTTCGTCTGGATCCGGGATTACTATACAGTCCGCGAGGCTGTCGATAAACTGAAATCATTTGCTGATTTCGCCGAAACGCTCAGTTACTTATATGTGGTCGATCACAAACGGAGACTCGTGGGAGTTGTTTCCTACCGCGATCTCCTTCTGGCGGAAACGACGGATATTATCCGCAATATCATGTATGAAAGGGTTATTTACGTATCAGAATATACAGATCAGGAGGAAGTCGCCCGCCTGATTGAACGTTATGACTTCCTGGCGATTCCCGTTGTTAATGACGAAGACGTCCTGGTCGGGATTGTGACCGTTGACGATATTATCGACGTCTTTATTCAGGAAGCTCATGAGGATATCGAAAAATTGTCCGCCGCCGGTAAAGCGATCGATTTTGAAACAAAATCTTATGTGGCTGCATACAGACGGCTGCCCTGGCTCATTTTGCTGCTTTTCATAGGTGTAATCTCCGGGAGCATTATCAGTTCCTTTGAGACAACCCTGGAAAAAGTGGTTGCCATTTCCTTCTTTATTCCGATGATTAGCGGTATGACAGGAAATATCGGCACCCAATCCCTGGCTGTTGTTGTAAGAGGTCTTTCAACAGAGGAAATTAACAGAAAGATTATCATCCGGCTGATTTTCAGGGAAGCGAATGTCGGTATTATTATCGGTTTCATTTGCGGACTATTAATTAGTTTAATTGCTTTAATCTGGCAGGGAAGCTTCATCCTTGGTCTTATAGTCGGATTATCCCTGTTTCTAACCTTGATTATCGGGGCTTTATCAGGAACAATTATTCCCATTTTGTTATACCACCTGAAAATAGACCCTGCGATTGCGTCAGGTCCGCTTATTACCACATTAAATGACATCTTTTCATTAACCATCTATTTCAGCCTGGCGACAACATTTATTAAAACGTTATTATAATATAAAAAGTTAACCGCCTCCGGACAAAAAACATTCGTCAATCAGGCGGCATTTGTTAAAAACAATTTCTTAATGTATATTCAACTTTTAGAAAACGAAGCCGTACGTAGGCGGGGCGGACTGGCACAAGCAAGTTCTGGAAAATTTTAAACCTGCGTAACCGTTTGAAGAGAACCGGGAATACCCTTAAAAATCATACCATACGGGATCCGTGCCCCATTTTTCTCCGGCGCAGGGTCCCTCAGCTTTTATCCTGCAGTGCTGAAACTATATTCCCATTGCCTGCGTCTTAATTAATGCGGCAGGAACCTTTCTTACTGTTTTCTTAAATGATTGTAAGAAGAATTCTTATTTGATACGATGAATTTGAATGAATAGAGACTGGGTGTTGCAGAATGGATAAGTCAAAAAAAGTACTGGAAAAATTTGATTGGACGCTGGCATTTATTTTATTTCTCTTTTTTATTATTAGTATATTAGCCATTTACAGCGCCCAAGGCGACGGGGAAAATTATTTAATCCGACAAATCGGATACTACATTATCGGTATCGTCATTGTTGCCGGTGTTATGTTTTTTGACAGCTTTCAATATCGCAAGTTGAGCTGGATTTTATACGGGTTTGGAATTTTCTTGCTTGTTTTCCTGATTATTGCACCCGAATCCATTGCGCCCACGATAAAAGGACAAAAAAACTGGTTTAAAATACCGCACCTGGGCTCATTACAGCCGTCAGAATTTATGAAAATTTTCTTAATCCTGGCGTTAAGCAAGATTATCGTCACTCACCAGGAAAAAGATTTGCCAAAAACATTACAAACGGATTTTCAATTATTTTTAAAACTCGGAATTACCGCCTTTGTACCTTTTGTGCTTATCGGGCAGGAGGATTTGGGGACAGCCCTGGTTATTTTCGCTATTTTCGCCGGAATGGTTCTTGTCTCAGGAGTGACATGGAAAATTATTGTTCCCTTTTTTACGTCAATTGCCGCCGGTATTGCCGGCATCTTATATTTGGTTCTTTATGCTCCAAATTTCTTAAGGGATAAGTTAAAAATCGCTCCCTACAAGTTTGACCGGATTTACTCATGGCTCGATCCGGAAGCATTTCAGGCTACATCGGGCTATAACTTGTATAAATCGCTGCAAGCCATCGGCTCCGGTCTTTTAACGGGAAAAGGATTTGATGAACGGGCTGTTTACATTCCCGAAGTTCATACCGACTTTATTTTCAGCGTCATTGGGGAAGAGTACGGATTTATCGGAGCAAGCATTGTCATCGGATTATATTTCCTGCTAATCTATCATTTAATAAAGATTGCCCTTGAAACGATCGATCCTTTTAATACGTATGTTATTGCCGGAATTATCACAATGATTGCTTTCCATGTTTTTCAAAATATCGGAATGACGATTCAAGTGCTGCCCGTTGCCGGTATTCCTTTGCCGTTTATCAGTTACGGGGGAAGCGCCATGATGAGTAATATGCTGGCCATGGGAATTGTCTTCAGTATAAAATACCACCATAAAACATATATGTTCAGTTCTGATTCGAGAAAATAAAGCGAGTCTGTCTCTGCCGGCAGACCCGTTTTTTTTATCCATTCCGGGTGATACATGATTTATCGGTCCGGTTTACATAAACTGCCCTTTCCGGCAGGCTTTTTGAACGCCGGTGATAATGATGCCGGTAATTGAATCTATCATATCCATGAGGCATCAGGTACGAAAATGTTAAAATCCGCACATGAAGTCAGCAGGGCGGATAAAAGAACCATTCGCATATCGACGGCCCGGTCCATGCGGATATTCCCTACATCCCGGTACTTTACAAAATATTAATCAGGCTCGTTCAATCCGGAAATGATACCGGAAACCTCCATTTTAAACGCAAAAAAATAAGCGTTTTTCGTCCGCGATCTAATGAATAATACATTCATACACTGAAATACCCGCTTATCTATAAAAACAAACCGAACAAATTACAATGTTTGGGATTTAATAGAAAAAATTAACAATAAGGCAAAAAAAACTCTACTTTATAATAATTCTTTTTTAAAATTTATTTTAAATAGATATTGATTTTTATAAAATAGTTGATATAATAGAAGTATAGAAAAAAGGAGGAATGAAAAATGGATTTACAAAAAGCTTTGAATGTACAAGTAGCAAACTGGAGCGTACTATATACTAAACTTCACAATTACCACTGGTATGTGAAAGGACCTTCATTCTTCACCCTTCATGAAAAATTTGAAGAACTCTACAATGAGGCTGCGGAAGTCGTTGATGAAGTAGCTGAGCGTCTGTTGGCTATTGGAGGAAAGCCGGTTGCTTCCTTAAAAGAATACTTAGAAGTTGCAACTCTTGAAGAAGCAGGGAACGAATCCACTGCAAATGAAATGGTTGCTGCACTGGTTGCCGACTACAAGAAAATCAAAGATGAACTTGTACAACTGGCAGCTGCTGCTGAAGATGCAAATGATGACGTAACAAATGATCTTGCTATCGGATTGATTGAAAAGCTGGATACACATATTTGGATGCTGTCCGCTTATATTGAAGGATAACTCATTGTTTTTTGAAAAATCAATGACTCAAATCACCGAAGCTGCTCCGGACAAAGAAATTTATTTCATTGTCCGGGAGCAGTTTCTTTTATTTTACCACATCTCCAAATAATTCTTCCATTTCAATCATAATTGTCATTTTTTTCTCACAGAGGCAAATAATTTTAAAAAAATATTAACCGTTAATTTTATAACATTCTTCCATCAGAGTGTGCTAAAATGATTAGTAACCGCAACAAAAGTTAAGTTTATGGAAATTAATAGTGGGGGAAAATTAAAAATTTCATGAACAATTTAAATCAACTTCTTCAAAAGGACGGCTTGAAAAGACTTGTTATTTTTACTGTCATTGTACTCGCATTAATTGCTCTGCGAAGCATGATTAATGTTATTTTATTAACTTTTATTCTTTCCTTTTTAATGGACCGGCTTGTAGAGTTGGTTATCAAAAAGTTTCCATTAAACAGGAATTTTACCGTACTTATTTTATTCATTACTATTATCGGTCTATTAACCTTTGCAATTGTCAAATATTTACCGGTTTTCATATCGGAAATTTCGCAATTGATTAAACAACTTCAGGATTTTTATCTGAAACCGCATAATAATGCAGTGATCGACTATATCGTCAACATGATTAAAGACAATAAAATCACCGGCTATCTTGAACAAGGTTTTGCCCTTATTGTCAAATCCTTTTCCGATATAAGCAAACTCGGAATCCAAATCTTTATTTCGCTTATTTTGAGCCTGTTCTTCCTTTTGGAAAAACCAAAGCTGATTGAATTTACTACAAAATTTAAATACAGCAAAGTGGCTCCTTTTTATAAGGAAATCGAGTACTTCGGAAGGAAATTCGTTCTTACCTTTGGTAAGGTTATTGAAGCACAATTTATTATTGCCACTGTCAATTGTATATTAACTACCATTGCCTTATGGATTCTTGGTTTCCCCCAACTGCTCGGGCTGTCAATTATGGTCTTTTTCCTCGGGCTGATTCCGGTCGCCGGTGTTATTATTTCGCTGGTTCCTTTGTGTACCATTGCCTATACAATCGGCGGATTCGTGCATGTCATCTACATTCTCATTGTGATTGCCGTAATCCATGCAATTGAAGCATATATCTTAAACCCGAAACTGATGTCTTCAAAAACAAATCTGCCGGTTTTCTACACATTTATTGTATTGATTTTCGGCGAGCATTTCTTCGGAGTATGGGGACTCATTGTCGGAATTCCTGTTTTCGTATTCCTTTTGGATATTCTCGAAGTAAACAACGAACCGAAAAAAGCAGGAAAAACGTAAATTTCAAATGCCTTTTAGAAAACAAACCAAATAATGAAAAAGCAAGTGGAGAAACAGATCGTTTTCTCCACTTTTTTTGATGAATTTCAGGCAGCCCTTTTCTCATTAAGCTATTTGTAATCCTCTTATACAAGGGCCTCTCTGTTGGAACTGGCAGAAATATTTACTGAAAACCGCCGGGTTTAACAGGCGGTTTTGGTTTGCACATTTGAGGCGATTACGAACAGGGACGGGGAATAAGCAATTTATGGGATAAATATTTAAAATTTTGTTATATTTAATGCATATAGGGGACAATTAATTAACAGGAGGTTCTTAAATATGTATGATGTAATTATTATCGGCGCCGGTCCGGCCGGCGGAAGCGCGGGTCTCATCACAGCAAAAGCAGGCAAGAAAACACTCATCATAGATAACGACAAAAGCATTACAAAACGGGCTTGGATGGAAAACCATTACGGCGTGGCGGAAATCTCCGGTCCTGACATGGTTGAACTGGGGAAAAAACAAATCAAAAAATTCGGCGGGGAAATCATTCAGGCAGAAGCATTAAACATTACCAAATCCGGTGAGAATCTTACAGTCGAAACAGACCAGGGCGAATTCCAGGGAAAACACGTCATTCTTGCTACCGGAATGTCCGTGGCTCTTGGAGAAAAAGCAGGCGTCAGGACAAAAGCCGGTACAGAACCACGGGTAAAATCCGTCTACGATGTGGATGCTGACGGAAAAACAAATGTTGAAGGCATCTGGGCAGCCGGCACATGCGCGGGAGTAAGTATGCACACAATCATTACTGCCGGTGACGGAGCAAAAGTCGCAATCAATATTGTCAGTGAATTGAACGGCGAACGTTATGTGGATCATGACATTTTAAAATAATCAAAACTAAAACGTCCCAACAGTGAACGGAAAATAACAAATAACAAGAGCTTGAAGACGAATGGTCTCCAAGCTTTTGTTTTTGAAAATATTCTCTGTTATTTTATTTGTTAACCCACTTAAATGGGAGCATTACTTTCCAACCTGTCGTTCTCAATGAAATCAAAGATAGTCTGCTGCTTCCAAAGCGGCTTCTGACTGTTTAAAACAACTTGATGTCAACATCCGTAACTATTGCCGCCGGTCAAGATCAAACCTTGGGAAAACTCATCATACTCCAGTGTCATTCCCTGAAGATAAGGAGCAATATCCGGATCCATCGCCACCCGGATTCCATTGATATATTCAACCTTATCGCCTTCTTCCGGCTCATCCAGAGCCAGTCCAATCTGCGGCCCGCCTCAGCCGAAACCTCCAAAGTATGCCCTGATCCCGTTTGCGTTTCTTTGCTTAAATATCTCCAATAACAGGGATCGGGCTTGATCTGTGATCTTCATGTTCTTTCATCCCCTTTTTTGTTAAAATACCCTATACCCTATATTACCACAATTATGTTTGTGCAGAATAGAAAAATGCTTATACCTGAAATATTCATAGCCTTACGGCATCGTTTATTTAAACCTAAAATTCCTTGAAATTTGATGGCTTCCAATACAAATTATTAGGATCCAATCAAATTAGCTGGAATTTTATTGC
>JANWJP010000042.1 GCA_025451895.1 Robertmurraya sp. | reverse complement strand
GGTTTGTGGTACGCTGTGTGCGCGAATGGGCTTCTTAAGCATGAATTTTCCCCATTCGCCGCTAAGTTCACCACCACAAACCTGCCTGCCCGGCAAGGGTGGTGGAATTCAATGGCCAGCTTATACTTTTGACATTACAGGAGTGGTCAAATCTTTTTCGGACATTTTTGTATTGTCTACTTGACAGATGCATGCGCACGCCCTCATGGAGACATTTTAAACCCGTTTCGCACACATCTTGTCCTCTAAACACGTCCATGAAGTCATTTTAAATGCTTTTCGCAGTCAACTTGTCCCCTTAAACAGTTCATGGAGACGCTTTAGTCCAACAAAACAACTCTATTGTCCGCTTAAACCTGCTCTTAAGTTTTGTATAGGAATACCAAGTTATACTCCCTCAAGATACAACCTGTCTTTTAACTGAAAGTTGCGGCACCATTTCATCCTATAAAAAGAACTGATATCCGAATGATTGTCTTGAATCTAATCTTATGGAAGTTTTATGCCTAACATGACAAAATAAGAAAAACAAGAGGTTCCCCAATTGAGCCGAAAACGATTGTCAGAATATTTGCTTAACCTGGAAATTAAGGTATATTTCTTTATCCTTCTGACGATTTCCGATATGATCATAAATAGGGAAGAAAATCCCTTAGAAAGAAGTGTATAGCATGGAACAAGCAAGCGTCGGAAAACGGAATTTACTCATAATATGGTTTACAAACTTTCTTATTGCCGGTAGTATCACAATGGTTCTGCCGTTTATTTCTTTATACATCGAAACTTTCGGAGACTTTTCAGATCGTTATGTAAAAAACTGGTCCGGTCTCATTTTTGGGGTTACCTTTGTTACAGCCTTTATTTTTTCCCCTATCTGGGGAAGAATCGGCGATAAATACGGACGTAAAAAGATTATGTTTCTGTCCGCAGCCGGAATGGGATTGTCCATTCTCTTGATGGGATTTGCCCATTCTGTTTGGCACTTATTTTTTCTGCGAATGTTTATGGGGGTTTTTACAGGTTTTATCCCCATGTCACAGGCATTTATATCAACACAAACGCCAAAGAATATTGCCGGAAGGGTCCTTGGGACACTTCAGACTGGAAGTATAACCGGACATTTGTTCGGTCCGGCTCTCGGCGGTATCTTTGCTGACTACGCCGGTTTTTCAACAACATTTATAGGAACTTCCTTTGCAATTTTTCTCTCGGCGCTGCTCGTCCTGGCTACAAAAGAGTACCGGTTGCAGGACAAAAAGGGGACAAAATCATCCTATTCCAGTAAGGAAGTAATAATGCATTTATTGTCCCATCCTATTTTACTGAACGTGCTGCTCATTTCCACATTGATTCAAATTGCTCACTTCAGTATTCAACCAATCTTATCTTTGTATGTCAGCGAAGTGCACGGACCGGATAATCTCGCATTCATTTCCGGACTCACCTTCTCTGCAGCCGGTTTGGGTAACCTGATGATGGCAAAACAATGGGGAAAAATTGCCGACCGCTTCGGCTATATCAAAATCCTCATTATTCTCCTGTTCGGGGCAGCAATTGTTTACCTTCCGGGCGGATTTGTAACAAATGTTTGGCAATTAATTCTCGTCCGCTTTTTATTGGGAGTGACAATTGGAGGAATTGTTCCTGTCCGTATTGCCTATATCAGACAGGAAGCGCCGATCGCCATGCAAGGAGAAGTATTGGGTTATAATACCAGCCTCCGTTTCTTGGGAAATGTCATTGGTCCGTTATTGGGTGGATTTGTTTCCGCTTATTTCGGATTTACGGCTGTTTTTATTACGACAAGTGCCTTGCTCTTTATCAGCGGAGTCATACTTTTATCTGCATTGCACCGCCACCAGGAAGAGCCAAAGCATTCTATTTAATTGATGATCTCAGGAAACCAATAATTTTTATGCGGTACTTTATTTTGCATTCTGACCTAAGTAAAAAAACCGGGCGGTTACCCGTCCCGGTTTTTTTTATTTATTTTCGACCATCCACACTAAAATGTTTTGCCCTTGATCAGTCTTGTAATATTGGAAGGTGACATTCATATTTCCTTCCATTTCTTCAAAATTTACGTTCTTCGTTTCAAGAATTTGCAATGCCAGCGGGCCTTCCTCAGTTATGATTTCTACAGAATGGGAATCAATCATTCCGGTATAAGTGCCTTGCCCGGTAATATATTTAATGTCTTCAGTTGGCGGTGAGGAAGGAACATATGGCGGAACTTCGAAAGAATTATTTGCCGGCGGTGAAGACACATTTCCGTCACTGGAAACCGGTGTATCGGGATCCTTAACATCCATTGTTGTTGCCCGGGACTGTCCGTTTTTACCGGCAGTAGCAGTAGTGTTTTCACCTGATGCGCCTTCTTTTTCTTCAAAATAAACCAAATCTTCCCTCTTCCCGTCCTCATCCCCTGTAGCATTAGTGTTCGTACTTCCGCAAGCTGTCAGAAATAGAAGAGACAACAAGACCGCAAACAGCAGGAATTTTCTCATCAGAATCACCTCATCCCGTTAGACGCGGTATTCTATACAGAGGTTACAGGTAACAGATAAAAGGTGAATCTTCTTTTTTTATAAAACTTTGCTGAGAAACAGTTTCGTCCTTTCATGCTGCGGATTATTAAATAATTGATTGGGAGTATTTTCTTCAACAATATAGCCCCCGTCCATAAAAATAACCCGATCGCCGACTTCACGTGCAAATCCCATTTCGTGAGTGACAACGACCATTGTCATACCTTCCCTGGCCAGTTGTTTCATAACTTCAAGCACTTCACCGACCATTTCCGGGTCCAATGCAGAGGTTGGTTCATCAAACAGCATGATCTTGGGCTCCATGGCCAACGCACGCGCAATGGCAACCCGCTGTTTCTGCCCGCCTGATAATGAGTCAGGATAGACATTCTCCTTTTCAGCCAAACCGACTTTGCCCAACAACTCCCTTGCCTTTTTCACTGCTTGTTCCCGGGATTGCTTTTTTACCTTCATCGGTGCAAGGATGATGTTTTCCAAAACGGTCTTATGCGGAAATAAATTGAATTGCTGAAAAACCATTCCCACTTCTGTGCGAATTTTATTAATATCCGTTTTCTTATCTGCTATATCAACGCCTTCTATATAGACATGTCCGGCAGTTATCGTCTCAAGCAAATTTAAACAACGCAAAAATGTGGATTTTCCCGAACCGGATGGACCGATGACCACAACCACTTCCTGCGGTTTAATCGTTACACTGATATCCTTTAATACTTCATTTTTTCCAAAAGTCTTTTTTAAATTTTCAACTCTTATCATCTGTCGCCAACCTCTTTTCAAGATGACTAAGCAGAATGCTCAATGTGAACGTCAAAATAAAGTAAATAACCGCAGCCAGCAAATACGGCTCCCACACCCGGTAATATTCTCCGTTGAAGGCCCGTGCCCAGTACATGATCTCCGGAACTGCGACAATTGCTGTTAATGATGATTCCTTAATTAAAGTAATAAACTCATTGCCTAGCGGCGGGATCATCCGTTTAAAAGCCTGCGGCAAAATGACACTTTTCATTGCTTGAGTATGGGTCATTCCCAGCGATCGCGCGGCTTCCATTTGCCCCTTATCTATAGATTGAATACCTGCCCGGAAAATTTCCGCAATATATGCGGCCGAGTTTAGGGACAGAGCGACAATACCGGCTGCAACTCCGTTTGTTTTTCCTAAAAAAACCGGGATCACACCGAAATGAATAATTAAAATTTGCACAAAAAACGGCGTGCCCCTGACAAAAGCAACATATGCTTTAAATGGAAAGCTCAAAAGTTTATTTCTCATCAACTCACCGAGACCAATCAAAAGCCCGAGGATTAAACCGATAAAAATTGCGAATAAGGAAATTCCGATCGTATATAATGTACCTTTTAAAAATAAAGGCATATAACCTGCGAGCAAGTCAAAGCGGAATCCTGTTGAAACACTTATACTCTCTATAAAACTGCCCGCAAGTTGGATCATTTCATCCCCCATAATTCTTGTCACCTCTCTAACAAAAAAAGGCAGTCCCATGAAGGGAGGCCGGTCTGCAAAAGAGAACCGGGCTTCCGAATTCCTGCCATCGGGATATTCCGGGCAAGCTTTGCCTCCCTTCTTGTAGGGGCAGCCTGTTCCTGTATGAAATATTTTTTTATTGTTGTGCTTTTAAATTTTCAATATCCGGTTCTACTCCAAACCAATTTTTATAAATTTCCGTGTATTTGCCGCTGTCAATAATAGCGTTCAATGCTTCGTCAAACTCTGCCTTTAGGTCACTGCCTTTCGGAAAAGCAATACCGTAATACTCTGATTCAAAACTTTCATCAGTAATTACCTTTAATTTCTTTTCAGGATTATTCTTTACATATGCATCAACCACCGCATTGTCCGCAATAACAGCGTCTGCTCCATTATTAAGAAGTTCCTGAATCGCTAAATTAATATCTTCCAGTTGTTTGATGTTTGGACTTTTTTCTCCAAGAATGCTTTCTGCAGCGTATTGACCGGTTGTTTCTACTTGTACAGCAACTATTTTATCTTTCAAATCGGCTCCGCTCTTAACATCACTATCCTCTTTGACAAGAATTTTATTAACCGCTTCATAATAAGGAACAGAGAAATCATAGCTTTCCTTTCTTTCGTCGGTAATCGTAATTGCTGCAATGGCCAAATCAGAAAGTTTCTTATCTAATTCAGTAAACATGGCTTCCCAGCCGGTATGCTTAATATCTACTTCATAACCTGCTTCCTTGGCAACAGCTTTGATAAGATCAGCATCAAATCCGACTACTTTACCTTTTTCCATATATTCCATCGGGTTAAAAGCTGCGTTTGTAACGACTTTCAGCTTTTTCACATCTCCATCTCCATCACTATCTCCGGAACCGCCTGTTCCGCAGCCAGCAAGCAATAAAACAAATGCCATCATTATCATTAAACCAAGTTTTAACGTTTTTTTCATGTTAATTCCTCCGTTATTTTATTTTTATGCAATACAAATAAGATTCTTTAATCAGTTTACTGTTACTGCTCTTAAAATTATTTATTATTATACCTGCTGATGTTTTTTTATGCAACAGGAAAATATTATTTTGAAATATCTTATTTGCCTCCTTTAATTATGTTTTGTTTATTCGTTCGTTTTTAAGCATATTTGCACCGTAATTTCAGCACAAAAAAACGATACAACGATTGTAAACAAAGGTGCTGTTTTACAATATTTTATTAATAAAATTCTTTTAAAGGAAAGCTCTGCATAAATATACACAATTTTCTATAACAGACATTTCAAACCGAAATTGCTATTGAGAAGGAGGATAAATAGTTCTAATAGAAATCAAACCTTGGTGCGTTTTTAATAGTCTTTTTTTGACGGAACATTTTCAAAACAGTTCTTCAAAAAGAAAGGTGTTTACAGCGGAAATCGTCATTATCATCTTCTCTAAAATATATTCATATGTGACTGGATATAATCAAAAAAGCAGTTTCACAAGAAAAAAAGACCCGCCAGTAAAATACTGACAAGTCCTTTTATATCTTAAAGTTCAATTATTTTGTTTTTTCTTCTACAGGCATGAGCATTGTGCCGTTTTTCATAAGATTAATGTGGAAGGAGAATGCCTTTTCAAGGTTATGCGGTGTTTGACCGCCGTTTGAAAGGGCTTCTAAATAGTAGTTCCACAGCTGCTGCTTGTACATCGGGTGAGCACAGTTTTCAATGATTGCTTCCACGCGCTCTCTTGGAGCAAGTCCGCGCAGGTCTGCATATCCTTGCTCAGTAACGATAACATCCACATCATGCTCTGTATGGTCAATATGTGAGCAGTATGGAACAATACTTGAAATCGCTCCGCCTTTAGCAATTGACTTAGTTAGGAAAATAGTCACGCGGGCATTTCTCGCAAAGTCTCCTGAACCGCCGATACCGTTCATCATTTTTGTTCCGCTTACATGGGTAGAGTTCACGTTTCCATAAATATCTACTTCTAAAGCAGTATTCATAGAAATCAGCCCGAGACGGCGGATAACTTCAGGATGGTTGGAAACATCCTGCGGACGAAGCATAATTTTGTCCTTATATTTGTCAAAGTTTGAATACAATTGCTCTCTCTTTTCTTCTGACAAAGTAAATGAAGTAGAGGAAGCAAATGAAACTTTGCCTGCATCAATTAAGTCTAAAACTGCATCCTGTAATACTTCAGTATAGATTGTCAAATCTTTAAATTCTGAATTTTGTAGACCGTGGAGTACAGCATTAGCCACTGAACCAACACCTGATTGCAGAGGTGCAAGTGTTTCTGTTAAACGGCCTGCTTTAATTTCACCACGAAGGAACTCAAGAACATAGTTTGCCATTGTTTGAGTTTCTTCATCAGGAGCAACCATATCTGCACCTGTATCCGGTTCATGTAAAAAGACGATTCCTTTTACTTTTTCCGGATCTACAGGAATTCCAACTGTTCCAATTCGATCGCTTGGCTTTTCAATCGGAATTGGCTTGCGCTGTCCCTGAGGTTCTGGTGTATAAATGTCATGAATACCTTCCATAGACTCAGGCATAGCTGTATTGATTTCTACGATTACATTTTTAGCAGCTTCTACAAAAGCAGCTGAGTTTCCAACGGCACCTGTCGGGATAATCATGCCATCTTCATTAATTGCAACCGCTTCAATGATAGCATAATCAATATCTCCCCAAATGCCCGTGCGAAGCCATTCAGCACAATGAGACAGATGCTGATCCACATATAACATTTCTCCGCTGTTGATTTTACTTCTCATTGTTCTGTCGCCTTGATAAGGCATCCGTTTATTAATAATTCCGGCAGCAGACATTAATTCATCCACGCGTGAGCCAAGTGAAGCCCCTGTATAAACGTTTACTTTAAATTGTTCGTTTTCGCCTCTTTTAGCAAGTGCTCTCGGAACAGCTTTTGCGGTTCCCCCTACTGCAAAGCCGCTGAGCCCCAGAATGTCCCCATCCTTAATCCAGGAAGCAGCTTCTTCAGCTGTAACAACTTTGTCTAAGAATCTTTTGTCTCTAATACGTTGTAATTGCTTTTCCATTTTCCCATCCATCCCTCTCTTTCTACAACTATCCGTAAAAAAGAAAATGAAAATTAAAACTTAAAAAATATTTTAACTCAAAATTTTTAGAAGATTTAAATATTTAGACGAAATTATAATTTTTTTGACTCAGCCAGCAGATTTTATACATGAAACAGAAAAACTGCTTAAAACGCCAGCAGTTTTCTAAAATAACTGGAGTACGATTGACTGACAGAAATCATGTCCCCATTTTTCATTAATAGGAGAAAAGTAGAATGCGTATCGGGATAAATCTCCTTAATATGATTAACATTGACTATATATGAACGATGACAACGGATAAATGAATCAACCGGCAGGACAAATTCAAATTCCTGGAGAGAATACTTATGTGTACCTGAAATCTCCAGACCATATACATGAGTTTTGCGATTTTTCGCCTCAAGGTACATAACATCCGAAAACGGGATTGGCACCCAGCCGTCTGATGATTTAACGGTTACAACTGATTTTCCGTCCGTTAAAGCTGGATATACTGCAGTTACGCAGCCTTCCACTCCCTCATCATTCAAAAAGGGAACCGCAACACCATGGTAAGGTACACCAAATACATCTCTGCTGATAAATTCCGAGACTTTTTGCCTGGAAGCTAACGCCTTATGGGCCATGGTACCTTCTTTAATCGGATCCCCCGGTTTTATTTTCAAGTCGATCCTCTTACTCGGCCGATAAAATACATATTCCTTTGTATTTGACACAGCAATCGATATTTCATCTGAAAACAGATCACCTATAACATTCAAAATAGAATACAGGTTGATATCTTTCAAAAAAACGCACCCTCCCTTGTTGCTCAGCTAATCCCCTAAAAGTCATTTTACACTTAATCATCAGAATCTTCTATATAAAAACAACTTTTTAAGAAAATAAAATTCTATTTTTATATTTGGTTTTCCTAAAAATTACTTATAATGATATTTTTTCATTTCCGAAACAGTTCCTGGCATTTTGATAATACAGCAATCATAGGGCTGAAGGAGTATTTTTCTGACGTCTTCTCAGATAAGCTGTTCTACTTTTAAAAATATCGCTTTAAAAAACACTTTTAATTATAAATATAGTCAATACACTAAAATAAAGTTACTATTCTATTTAAATATATTATTCCCGTAATTTCCGTGCTGTTTTCAGAGCTTTATTAACTCACGGCTTTTTTCTGAAAGATACGTTCCGGATACGTTCCGGTATATTAAAATGAGCGGTTAACTGCGTTTCTGCTTTCTTTTCTGCAAAAAAATAAGGCCGTCTAAAAAACAGCCTTATCTTTGCTTGATAGTGAACGATTGTTTGATCCACCCTAATGTTCTGTTTTACAACATGTAGCCTGTTTTCCGAATTTAGAGACCATATTTAAATTAAGATAAATACCAAGGGGTTCCAAAATACTGGTTTAAATCCCATATGAACGCGGCTAACGGGAGCCAACTCTAAAAATTACAGTCTGTATGCAAATACAAATCAAAAACGGGACCCGAAAACTCTCTCTTGTTCTTTCGGTCCCGTCTGTTTCTTAATAAATTGATTGAGTTGTATAAAAAACTCTCATTGACAAATGCATCCGCGTATATTTCAGGCTGATTTTTAATTAAAATAAAATATGGGCCGCAGCAACAAAAATCGGCAATGTAATTAACGTTCGCAACAGAAAAATAAGAATTAAATCCTTCATTTTCAGGGGAAGGTTTGAACCAAGCAATAATCCGCCCAATTCAGACATATAGATTAATTGCGTCACGGACACTCCGGCAATAACAAATCTTGTCAACTCACTTTCAATCCCGCTCCCGATAACTGCCGGAAGAAACATATCAGCAAAACCGACGACCATTGTTTGGGCAGCCTGTCCGGCTTCGGGAACCTGCATCAAAGCCAAAAGCGGTTCAAACGGCTTGCCAAGGATCACAAACAACGGCGTATATTCAGCAATGATTAATGCAGTTGTTCCGATCATCATGACCAGAGGCAGCACGCCAAGCCACATATCCAGCACATTCCGGCCGCCTTCCATCAGCGTGTCTTTAAAACCTTTATTTTTCGCAGCCCTTGTCAACGCCTGGTTTAATCCCCATTTAAGAGGAGAAGTGTTTTCCGGAATCGTTTCTTCCGTTTTCATTTTTACTCCTTCAAAAGGAATATCCGGTTTTACGGATAAAGGAGGAATACGGGGCATTATAACAGCCGCAGCAAAACCGGCAATAAGAAGCGTCATATAATACGGCAAAAAGTATTCAGCCAAATTCAAATAGGACAAAACAGCTATCGTAAACGTAATCGACACTACCGAAAATGTTGTTGCCGCTATAGCCGCTTCCCTTTGCGTATAATAGCCTTCCCTGTATTGCTTCGTCGTTAATAATACACCGATCGTTCCGTCCCCGACCCATGAAGCCAGGCAGTCCAGTGAAGCCCGCCCCGGAAGTCTGAAGAGCGGTCTCATAACCTTTATCAATTGGGCACCAAGAAATTCCATTAAGCCGAAATTTAATAATAATGGGAGGAAAAATCCGGCTAACAGGAAAACAGAAAAAAGAATCGGGATTAAATCATGTAACAAAAGCCCGCCGGTATCCTGCGAATAAATTGCTTCCGGCCCGGTTTCAAAGAATGTGACTATAACAAAAACCATGCCCAAAAAGCGAATCATCAGCCAAAACTTGCTGACATTAAATAATTTATTTAAGAATTCATTTTCTGTAATAATGGCAGGTTTTAAAAAAACGGCCGCCAACGAACCAAAAACAGATAACGTGATCAAAATAGCCGCCAAAGCAGGAATTAAATCCCCCAATGTCTCATGGATCCGTCCGGCCATATATGCAATAGGTATTGTCACACCGCCATCAACGGGAACAGGCGTCATTATGACCAGGAGGCCGATAAGCGACGGCACGATAAATTTTAAATAATCCTTAAAAGGAAAATCTGTAAGACTGCGCTGTTTTTCCAACGTTTTTGCAAGATTATTCATTGATTATGTCACCCCATGCTGTTTATCTCATATATTGCAAAATCTATATTTACAAACCATACACATCTCATACCATTGGCTGAACCCTCTTTTTCCGGCTCCGGTTTAATAAAAATATCAATACAAGGTCATTAAAATTTAAGCGGCACAACGTTTGATATATTGTCTTGCCGCAAAACAAACGAAATTTTCAACTCCTCCTAATGTTTATAAAAACAACCATTTCGAAAATAACCACCGAACAAAGGATACACGATCGAAAAGTAGTTTTCAAGAAGAAAATGGATAAATACTAGATTTTTGTAATATTTATTCATTTTTGTTCAAAAAATATATAAAAAGGGGTGCACCTGACAGGTACAGCCCCTTAACAACTCATATTCATTAACTTAATCATTGTCCCGAAGATCCGTATCATTCGGAACCGGTTCATATAAGTAATCATATAAAACTTCCCAATACCTGCCCATTTGTCTTAAATGGGAGTCAAATTGGTCTTTATTTATCACATATTGTTCACCATCATATACAGCCCGAATCTTCCCGTTATGGATAAGCTTCAGGATCTCTGTTTCGGGAACAGACAAGTATTCCGCCAACTCTTGAATAGTTACATACATGACAACTCCCCTCCTCAAGAACGTTTCATTCGCCGAGTCATTGCTTTCTTAAGGTACTGTCGCCAAAAACTGATCCAATTTCTGTTTGTTGCTCGTCTTTTAGGGAAGCATGATTAAGCATGTAATGTCTATCTTTCACTTATATTTTACCCTAAAAAAATCAGTGAAAAAAATAATTCGAAAAATCGTTCACAAATTCGTCAAACAGCCACACTCTTACATCATCCATACCTTTATATGGTATGGAAAAATGTAAAATATATTCATTTCTTACAGTTGCCGGTTAAATTTTGAAAAACACTTAACCGTAAATAATTCTGTGTTTAAAAAATAGCCTGACAACAAACCAGGCTGCAACTTACATACACGAAAAAAGCATGTCCGGCAAATTCCGGACATGCAGGGTATCCTTATTTTTGCACAAATTAAAACAAGCAAGAAACATGCAGCAAGTACTTACTTCAAGTCCTCAATCGAATTGACATCCATATAACTTGGAACGACTAAACCTGTTTTAGCCCCTTCAAGATTTACGCCAAGAGACTCCATTTGAGAACCATATTCCTCCAAATAGCTTGCATGCGTCAAGGGAAGCCAAGCCGCAACCATTGCATCTGCATCACCATTTGCAATTGCCGTAAACATCGGGCCTGCATCTAATTGTCTGAGCACAACATCATAACCATGGTTTTCAAGAACCTTTCCAATCACATGAGTGCTCGCAATTTCCGTATCCCATGCGACATAAACGA
Organism: Robertmurraya sp.; assembly: GCA_025451895.1. Classification (GTDB taxonomy): domain Bacteria; phylum Bacillota; class Bacilli; order Bacillales; family Cytobacillaceae; genus CALKIU01. The sequence goes on along the minus strand of JANWJP010000042.1, from coordinate 3,185 downwards.
GTGTCACTTTTTCGCCGTTCCCTTTTTCAGCGCCTTCCACCCATTTAGCAACCTTATCACTGTTATTTTCAATCCATTTTTCAGCTGCCTCCTCAGGGTCGGCTCCATCGTGAATGGCAACCATAACCTCTTCCATGTCAGAAGCTTCCCAGTAGAAATTATCCAACACTGTATAAGCTCCGGGAAGATCGTCTTTTAAGCCTTTACGGGCAAAAGTCTCAATACTTTCCGCTTCCCCGTAAATACCTTTCGGATCGTCTAAAAACTTTAAATCAAACTTTGCAAATTTCCAATGCGGAGACCAGCCTGTTACAACAATCGGCTTCTCTTTTTTTATTGCTTTCTCCAGTTCAGAAGCCATTGCAGCCGAAGAAGATTCAATAAGTTTCCAGTCCGCAAGATTTTCATATTCCTCAAGCGCCTTATTAGTCGCCTGCATAACACCGGCTCCAGGCTCAATTCCAATAATCTCCTTTGATTCTCTGTTTCCACATGATGCCAACACCAAAGTCAATATAAAAATGAACACAACTAAGAATTTCTTTTTTTCCATTTTAACCCCTCCTCTTTTTCCTCTTAAAACCGATATTCTGTGAGAGCCGATCCAGGATAATTGCTAAGATTACAATTGCCAATCCGGCTTCAAATCCCAAGCCGACTTTTACCTGGGTCACTGCCCTGTAAACATCGGCCCCTATTCCCGGTGCACCGACAAGGGAGGCTGTGACAACCATAGAAAGCGACAGCATAATACTCTGATTAATGCCTGCCTTAATCGTCGAAGTAGCCAGAGGTAATTGTACCTTTACCAACTTCTGTACTCCCGTTGAACCGAACGCATCTGCCGCTTCAACAAGTTCCTCCGGAACCTGCCGAATCCCCAGATTTGTCAAACGAATCGTCGGCGGCATGGCGAAAATGACAGATGAGATAATTCCCGGAACAAGTCCGATTCCGAAGAAAAGAATGGCAGGAATTAAATATACAAAGGCCGGCATCGTCTGCATAAAATCCAATACCGGTGTAATTATTTGCTGAACCCGGTTGCTTTGTGACATCCAGATTCCTATCGGTACGCCGAAGATAACGGAGATAATCACGGATGTGAGCACCAATGCCAGGGTATCAATCATTCCTTCCCAATAACCGAGATTATAAATCAGGAAAAGGCCTATCGCTGTAAAAATGGCCACTCTCCATCGGCTTATCAGAAAAGCTATCACCGTAATAATGGAGAGGAGCAACAGCGGAGGAACAACCCCAAATACAAATACAAACAAATCGACAAACCAGGCAATAGACAGTGAGATAAAATCGAAAACCGGCCCAAGTTTATCCACTAAAAAATCAACAGCAATATCAATCCAATCGGCCAACGGTATTCTCGGTAAAAACATTATGGTTTCACCCCATTTCCGTTTGCCTGTATTTCTCCTCCGGAAAGCGCCTCTAAAACGGCTCCTCTGACAAGAATTCCTTGCAGCCGGTTCTCTTCATCCACCACTGCAACCGGTAGCACAGCCTGAGCAACCATTTCCAAAATATCGGAAAGCAATGTATCCTGCGTAACAGTTTGAAGATCACGGACCATTACATCTTCAAGTTTTTTGCCGCTTTTTACAGCCTCGCTGGCATCTTGGGCAGTCACAGCTCCAAGCAGTTTCTGACTGTTATCAACAATATAAACACTCGAAATCCCTGCATTTTTCATAATCTTTAAGGCAACCCGCGGCCCACGGTCATAAACAATCCGTTCCGGCTTTTTCATTACATGACCTGCAGTGAGAACCTTTGAAAAATCCACATCTTCAACGAAACGCTCCACATACCGGTTCGCAGGATTAATTAAAATTTCTTCAGGCGTGCCTGTTTGAACGATGACTCCGTCCTTCATCAGCGCAATCCGGTTGCCAAGGCGCAAAGCCTCATCAAGATCATGGGTAATGAAAATAATCGTTTTTTTCATTTTTTCCTGCAGTTCGAGCAATTCATTTTGCATATCTTTACGTATCAAAGGATCAAGGGCGCTGAATGCTTCATCCATCAACAAAATATCCGGATCATTTGTTAAAGCTCTTGCCAGTCCTACACGCTGCTGCATCCCCCCGCTCAGTTCGGTCGGGTAACTATGTTCATAGCCTTCTAATCCGACCAGTTTTAGTGCGCGCATCGCTCTTTCACGCTGTTCTTCTTTATCCACCCCCTGGATTTCAAGGCCATATTCTGTATTCCTCAAAACCGTCCGATGGGGAAAAAGCGCAAAACGCTGAAAAACCATGCTCATTTTCTTTCTTCTTACTTCCCGCAATTGTGCAGGTTTCATTTTTACAATATCCTGACCGTCAATAAGAATCTTCCCGGCATCCGGTTCAATCAAACGGTTCAACATTCGGACGAGTGTAGATTTGCCGCTTCCTGAAAGCCCCATAATGACAAAAATCTCTCCTGCATGGACTTTAAAAGAAGCTTTGTTTACTCCGACGGTCATTCCGGTTTGCTCCAAAATTTCTTTTTTACTTTTTCCTTCGTTTAAAAGCTTTAATCCAATTTGGGGATTTTTCCCAAAAATTTTTGTCACATCCCGTACTTCAATTTTTACATCACTCAATTTATTCACCTCAATTACATATAACGAAGCCTATCTTCAGACCTGATTCCGAAAAAAAATTCTTAGCATCAATTGCCGGTCTGTTCACCGGAATTCAACCCTGTTATGCAAAAAAACAACATAGCAACCGTTCATGCCCTATTATTTTTCCGATATATGACCCAAATATATTCACAAAGCATATTTTTATTCAGCTATAGAATCTAGAATGATTTAAGAAAAACATTTTAAAAGGATAGAAACCTGCAGAAAAAAACAGTTTTTAAGGGGTAATTCCGGCGAAACTGCTTGCGGAGTAAATGGGTACCATGATGAGAAATCAATCAAATATCAACAAAAATCTCATTTCTTTTTAGATATACTAATCTGCAACGTTTTTTATTATAGCGTTTTTATGTTTTTCATAACAAATCCGAAATATCCTCATATTTCGGAATAATTTGGGCTCGTCAAGTCTGTGCAGGTAAAAAAAGCTGACATTCTTAAAAATCCTCCAAAATACTCTCGTATCCTTTATGATTCTCTTTATTGGCCAATAAACAGAAGATTTCTCTTGTGAAGAATGGGTGAATTTGTC
>JANWJP010000041.1 GCA_025451895.1 Robertmurraya sp. | reverse complement strand
TTTCTAGAGTTTGTAATAAAATTCCAGCTAATTTGATTGGATCCTAATAATTTGTATTGGAAGCCATCAAATTTCAAGGAATTTTAGGTTTAAATAAACGATGCCGTAAGGCTATGAATATTTCAGGAATATTTTTTAAAACGGTAAAATATATTATTTTGATACAAAACAGTCCGGATGATCTCCCATCCGGTCTGTTGTTTGCGTCAATTTACAAATTTGCCTGTTTTCCCCACTGACTCCCAATATTCCTTCCGTAATTGAACTTTTTGAATCTTACCCGAGGCGGTTTTTGGCAATTCCTCTACAAATGTAACACCGGTAATGGCTTTAAAATGAGCAAGATGAGCCCTTGAATAATCAATTAATTCCTGTTCCGTAGCTGTTTTTCCTTCCCTCAATACGACATAAGCATGGGGTGTTTCCCCCCATTTTTCATGAGGCACTGCGATGACGGCAGCTTCCAGGACAGCCGGATGTTCATAAAGAACCCCTTCAACTTCGATGGAAGAAATATTTTCTCCTCCGCTGATAATAACATCCTTTTTGCGGTCAACAATATCAATATAGCCGTATTCATCAATCGTTCCCATATCTCCCGTATAGAGGTAGCCGTTTTTGATTGTCTCCATCGTTGCTTCTTCGTTTTTCCAATATCCTTTCATCACTCCGTGGCTCCTGACAATAATTTCGCCAATTTCCTTCCCGTCATGGGCCACTTCTTCACCATGTTCATTTACAATCTTAACTTCACAGCCTGTAAACGGATTTCCCGCTTTCGCCTTAAGTTTATATTGCTCTTCTTCACTTAAATGCTTTAAGTGAGAACGGATCCGGGAAATCAGACTAAATGGCGAAGACTCAGTCATTCCGTATACTTGGATAAATTCCCATCCCAACTCTTTTTCAACCTTAACAACAAATGCCGGAGGCGGTGCAGAACCTGCAACAAGAACCCTCACATCATGATTAATATCAAGTCCTTCTTTTTCGTACAATTGAAAAAGAGAATTCAGCACAGTTGGCGCCATATGCATAATCGTTACTTTATGTTTTTTCAAGGCATGAAAAATATCCTCCGGTTTTGTTCTCCGGTAGCAAACTTGGGAAGCCCCGTTAGCTGTATAATAAAACGGTGATCCCCATCCGTTTACGTGGAACATGGGCAATACATGCAGCAAAACATCTTCATCGGTCACACGGAGATGATGCATCGCAGTTAACGCATGCAAATAATTGTTTCTGTGAGTCAGCATCACACCTTTGGGGTTTCCTGTCGTACCGCTGGTATAAAGCAAAGTGCATACATCATTTTCATCAATTATTTCTCTTTTAAAAGGTGTATGTATTTGTTCTGCCAGCCATTCATCATAGCCGATTTCATCCGTTTCCTCATCCTTATAATGGACAATAATCGTTTCAACAGTAGCCAGTTTGTGTTTTACCGGCCGGATGAGATGATATAAATCCTGATCAACAAATAATACTTTTGCCTCGCTGTGGTTTAAAATAAATACATAATCATCCGGCTTTAATCGGATATTCAAAGGCACGATAACTGCGCCCAATTGAAACACCCCGTAAAAACCTTCAAGCATCTCAACGGAGTTCGGAGCAAGGTAGGCAACCCTGTCTCCTTTTTTAACCCCTAATTTATGTAATCCGTGAGACAAACGGTTCACCCTCTCATTCAACTCCCCATAGGTGAACACCCGGTCTTCAGTAAAAATGGCTTTTTTAGTTCCATATAAAGAAACTGCCCTGTCCAAAAAGTCCGTTAATACTAAAGGTACGTTCATTGTTCTTCCTCCTGAAAATTCGGAATATTCTTAAACCAATAATATATTAACACAATTTTCCTGAAAATGAATAGTTTTTTGCTGTTATTTTACAAATTTTTATATTTTTGTATATAGTCCACGATTGATCACATATAAAAAGAATTTTTTCCAGGCAAGCAGCAAAACGATCTCTTCGCATCACGGGCTCGAGAGTACTGCTTATAAAGCAGATTTCACCAAATTGATTGGCTAAATCAATCGCCTTACAGTTTGGCATGGTCACCAAATCTGCCTATCTGTGAAAACAATTTTTATTTCCGGACATATTAAGGTGGATTCTTTGAGCGAAGATTACAAAAAACTGCAATTATTCATTGCCATAATGGTGATTATGTAATTTTTTGGGCGGATTAATCACCTTCTTCCCTAACCGGGCATAGGATAGAACAGAAATGAAAAAAGGGTGTCATTCATGCCAGCTATCGTCGGAGTTGCACAGGTAAATTCAATCAGTACGAGTTCAGTGTTCAATATCGGTGATGTGTATAAAATTATGCCGGTTGCCAACGTAAAAACCTTTTCCGGGGCAGGATCTTTTAATACAGGAGACAAATTGGAAGTTCATAATAAAATCAGTTCAACGAATACTTATGATCCCGATGGCGCCGATCAAAACATCGTATTTAACGCATAAAAGAAAGAAACATTTGTCTTGGAGTACGATCGGTAAACATCACCTGCAAACCGGCAATCGGCATCGTTAAGAAAGCATAAAAGGTGATGAAATGAATTATTTTATTCAACAAAATATTCAAATTAATATTTTAAAGATCGGAAGTGTCGGAAATGCATCTGTATTGCAAATCGGAAGTGCAGGATTGATCCGCCCTTCAGCGCATATATATAACAGCGGAGGCTTTACCAAACCGGCTCCCGAACCGGTAAAACCTGGTGAATCTATGTTTGGAATGCCGTTTGTGCCAACTGCGTCCCTCTCTCCGCGAAACCAAAATTCAAAAGAAAATAATGAAATTTCATAAACAACTTTTGACTAAATCCCTGCCCCGGCAGGAGAAAATCGATCAATCGGGGTGAATTGCGTGAGCCGGGATTTATACAATTATATTCAACAGTTGCACCAATATATCCAAACCCTAAACATGCGAATGGCAGAATTGGAAAAAACCATAAAAAATATCAAACAGGAAATTGAAGAATTACAAAAAAGACCGCCAATTCATGTGGACAATATTGAATACAAATTCGATCAGCTGAAAGTGGAAACTCTTGACGGCGTATTAAATATTGGACTGAATCCAAATGACCTCAACAGCATAGAAGATTTTCAAGTAGACAATAATAATCAGTTGAAAAACTCTTCCCTTTCACCCTTAAAAAAAATGGAAACAACGATGAGACTGGAGAACAACCTCTTTCAATACCTTGATGAAAACCTCGATCCCATCGTCAGACATTGGGAGGAACAAAGCGGCAGAAAAGTAAATGAAGACATTATTGCTTTTATGAAAGAAGATATAAAAAAACAGCTGCCTGACCGCATTAATGATTATTTGAAAAAAATCAAAAGAGAAGAGCGATCGGGCGAAGCATTGCAAGCTGCACTGGACCAAATAGAAGAGCAAATGAAGCAAGATATCGGCAATGCCGTCATCGCCTTTTTAAATCAGCTTCCCGGACATAAATCATAACGAAAGGTTTTGAGAATCATGAATATGCAAGTCTATAACAGGGATATTCATGTTCATTATGTGAATGTCAGAAGCATCGCTTCCTCTTCCCTGTTCTTGATTGGGGATGCAGAGACGATCCAATCGTATTCTATGTTCGACACACCGCTTTCATCTTTATTGATCGGTCCGTTAGTCCCCCTCAGTCCCGAGGTTTAGCAAATGTATCATAAAAGGACCTCAATAATTAAAAATATTAGAATAAGAGCCTTAACCTTTACTTCCATTTTTGAAATCGGGGACTCATCCTATATCCACTCTTTTACAAGAGCACTCGCAGTACAAAGGGAAGAAGAGCTTTTTTTTGCCAATGAAGGAGATTTCTCCGATGAGATTTTTAGGAGACCTTTTCCCGCAATGCCAATCATGGAACCGGTATATTTTGAACGGGTTTCTTTAAACCCCGTGATTAAAGTAGATCATATTGATATTATTTCCATCTCTTCATCGGCTGTTCTTCATATCGGAAACAGCAAAAATATTTTGTTGGAATCAAGAGTTAAAAATATCAGACAACTCAGGGAGCGGCAGTAAGAACGACTGAACTCTGCATGCATACATTATTAATGCGGGATAAATTTTTGCACAGGAAAATCTCAAGAAAACTTGTTTTCACAGTGTTCTGCCATCACTGTTCCCTCCAAAGAACCCTTCAACATGCAAAATTCTGTCTGAAAAGGATGTTTTTTATGCCGGCCATCATAGGACCTGTTCAAATTATCAATGTCAGTGGCGGAGTCGTTCAATTTGGTGACACCGTTTTTATTTCACCGAAAAGTGCTTCCAAAACATCACATGGTTCCGGTTCCGGAAATATAGGAGGATTTGTTGTTACAAACAACGGACTAAGCGGAACAAATACTTTGGATTCCAACCTTATTGACCAACCGGTATCCGGAAATAATTAAAAAACCGATAAGGGAGACCTTATCGGTTTTTTGTGTTCCCGTTGTCATTGCCGGTCATTTCCGGTTGCGACATATTTAAAATATGCCCCCCGTCAAAGAAGAATAAATATCTCTCGGAAACTTTCATTTTTAATATTTTTTCAAGAGCTTCTCCGTACAAATCAATTTGTGTGCGGTAACGGTTTTCAAGAACCTCTTTCGCCTCAGAAAATCCTCCCTTAAAACGCCCGGTAATCGCATCGGTTTTATAATCAACGAGAACAATGCCTTTCTCATCTTCAAAGACACAGTCGATAACCCCTTGAATCAAAACAGGCTCATCATTTCCCTTCCAGCCGGGATAAGCGTTTTTTGCCGGAAATGCAGTACTGAATGGAATTTCTCTGACTACCTTTCGCGCCTTCAACATTCTTTTGCCAAGTTCCGTTTGGAAAAAGGCGACAATCGGCACGATATCTACTGCCTGTTTTTGCTCTTCCGTCAGCAGTTCTTTCTGCACCATTTCATCAAGAAGTTCTGCAATGGACATCTCTGTAACCGGTATGGAAAGATCAATATGCTGCATAACCATATGCATGGCTGTACCGCGTTCTGCGGGGGTTAATGTCTGTTCTTGCATAAAACGCGGCCTCGTTAAAATCGGTTTAGTCAAGCCCAATAATTCTTTTCCGCTGTGCTCATCTGCAAGTTCCCGTGCACGTTTTAATTCTGAGACAGACTGTTTTGCAAAATGGACGGCGGAAGCCTGGTACGGGTAACGCCAGTTTAACAGATTTTGAACCACTTCCTTTTTGGCAGACTGCAACGGGATGGTTTTTCCCCTGTACACCAACTCCATATAATCAACCGCACTGTCCGTTTCCGGTTTTAAGCCGCTCTTGTTTTGGAGTTCCCAATCCTCAATAAGTTTTATTTTCCATACTGAAGGATGATTCATGATTTCGAAGGGAACCGCCGGATCCAAAGCTGACCTACGGAGCGGTTCGCAGTCCTTATGGCGGATTAACGCAGGACCGAGCCAATCCAGATAACATTTGGCCGAAACCCTTTCATATTCCGGCAAAAGCCAGTTCGTGTTTGCCAGCTGCTCCGACCATCCGGCCAATTTTTTCTCCATTTCTTTTACGGAAGCAAGCAGATAAAGTTTTTCCTTGCTGCGGGTTAAGGCTACATAAAGAACACGCATTTCTTCAGCAAGCATTTCCAGCTTTTTCTTCCGTCTGAATGCAAGCTGGGGCAAGGACGGATAGGAAATCCGTTTTTCGGCATTCACATATTTTGCGGCTAATCCAAATTCTTTATCAAGCATAAAAAATTGATTTAAATCTTGAAAATTGAATTGTCTTGCCAGCCCCGGCAGGAAAACAACCGGAAACTCAAGACCTTTGCTGCTGTGAATTGTCATGATCCTGACCACATCTTCTTGTTCTCCCAGCGAGCGGGCCGCCCCCAGATCTTCCCCTCTCTCCTTCATGCGGTCAATAAAACGGAGGAATCGGAATAACCCCCGAAAGGACGTTTCTTCATACTTCCGGGCACGATCGTATAATGAACGCAAATTTGCCTGTCTCTGCTTTCCACCGGGCAGTCCGCCGACATAATCATAAAATCGTGTGTCGCAATAAAGCTGCCAAATCAATTCGGCAAGTGATCCCTGTCTTCCTTTAGTTCGCCATGTTTCAAGCCTGCTGATAAATCCCCTTGTCTTTTCATACAGTTCTTCATTTTTTCCACCGGAACTGCTGACAAAAGCTTTTAAGGCTTCATAAAAACTACCCCGTTTGTCGCAAATCCGAATCTCTGCCAATTCTTCCTCATTCAAACCGACGATCGGGGAACGGAGAACTGCTGCGAGAGGAATATCCTGATATGGATTATCAATCACTTTTAACAGAGACAACATGATGGAAATTTCCGTTGCCTCAAAATATCCTGTCGATAATTCAGCATAAACAGGGATCCCCTGCTCTTTCAGTTCTTCCATTATTTGCGGAGCCCATCCCATCGAGCGGAGCAAAATGACGATGTCACGATACATAATCGGCCTGTATTGGTTTGTTTTTGGATTATAGATATTTTTCCGTTCGGTAATCAATTCTTTTATTTTTGCGGCGATTGCCTTCGCCTCCAACTCAGATTGCTCCAGCAAGGAAGGGTCAAAAGGATTCTCCGGATTTTCGGAAGCATCTGTGCCAGGCTCTTCCTCTCCGTCCCGGGAAATAAGCAATACCTCCACAGGATAAGGTTCATCTTCCGGATAAGGCGCTCCTTTTACCAACTCGGCATCTGCATCATAAACAATCTCCCCGACTTTTTCCCCCATAATTTGTTTAAACAAATAATTTGTTGCATCGAGCACTTCTCTTCGGCTTCGAAAATTCCGATTAAGATCTATTCTTAATCCGGAGTTTTCTCCGTCAATGGTAAAGCGCCGGTATTTCTGCAAAAACAAATGGGGTTCTGCAAGACGGAAGCGGTAGATGGACTGTTTCACATCCCCGACCATAAACAAATTTCCCGATGCTTCTCCATCACGGGTAACAAGGCCCAATATTGCTTCCTGAACCATGTTCGTATCCTGATACTCGTCCACTAATACCTCTTTAAAGTGGGCGCGATATGACAATGCGGCATCGGTCGGAATCAGTATTCCCTCTTCCGTTTCCGTACCTAAAATTTTCAATGTGAAATGTTCTAAATCAGCAAAATCCACAAGCCCCTTTTCCGCTTTTACTTTCGAAAACCGGTCAGCGAATTTTTCCACAAGACGGGCCAATGTTCCGATATGGGGGGCCATTTCCCTTAAATCACGAAGAAAGCTTTCCGGCTGCCGGGAAAACAATTCCTCCTGGATCCCTTTAATATTGTTTTTCGCCTGTTCCCGCAAGTTTTTCGCCTGTTCAAGCAGTTCCTTATCAAACGCATCCCCGCGGCATGTTTTTGCTCTCGTCATTGAAAATGCCTGCATTGCTTCATACAGGCTTTCCCAAGATTCTTTCCCTGCAGCAAGAAGCATATCAATTTGTTTCAAATCATCCAGATAGTTTTCTGCCCGCGGAGCCGGTCCCCCCGGCTTCCTTGACAGCTCCAGGGCTTTTTCAACTAAAGATCTGGCTCCCTCAAGCTGAAGGGTTATATCAAAAAGAAGCGGCCTGACAAACGGAAGTTCCTCAAGAGCTGTTCCTTCAGGCGGTTGATACATGGCAAGCAATGATTCAAGAAAGTGCTTTGGGGACGGATTGGACATAGAAAAATCATACAAGGCAAGAACCATTTCCTGCAGTCTGACATCACTGCGATCACCGGAAAAGGTATCGACAAGAGCAAAAAATGCGTCATTGCCTTCCAATCCATATTCCTCTTCAAACAGTTCATCAAGCACATCAATACGCAAAAGATCCGCTTCCGTATCATCTGCAATCCTAAACGCAGGATCAATATCAATTTGATAATAATATTTTCTGATTACTTCCAGACAAAAGGAATGAAGAGTGGAGATGGAAGCCCGGTTTAATAGACTCAACTGCCTCCGCAAATGCCTGGAAGCAGGGTTTTCATTAATCGCTTTTTCAAGAGCTTCGCCGATCCTGTTCCTCATTTCTGCCGCTGAAGCATTCGTAAAAGTAACCACCAGCAATTCATCCACATCAACCGGATCATCGACGGATAAAATTTTATTAATAATCCGCTCGACAAGAACCGCTGTTTTTCCGGACCCTGCTGCGGCAGCCACCAATATATCCTGTCCCGCTGCATGAATGGCCTTCCATTGTTCATCTGTCCATGTTACATGATCAGGCTTTTTGGGAATCATCATCCTGCCCACTTGTTTCCGCCTCCTTCCGTATAAACTTGAGAACTTCATCTTGTTTGGCGGTTAATCTCCTGTATTGATTTCCTTCCAGAGACTCGTCAAATTGACATACTGCCTTGAACGGACAAAAGCTGCATGCATGTTTATTATTTAATTGATAAGGGGCAATTTCCACATCGCCGGAAGTGATCCGCTCGCCTGCCTTTCTGTATAACCCCCGGACATATTTCATCATTGAGTTAATTTCATCCTTACTGACTGCCTTTGACGTCTTTCGCAGCGTTCCGTCCTTGTTAATTCCCGCAGAAACAATCGCGGAATTTCCGGACTCAAGCGTTTCGTCCATCAGACGGATCACCCGCTCGTCACTGAGCAGAAGCCCATTCATTTTAAATTTCTTTAGCAGTTCTTTCTCCAATTCCCCGGCAGTCAACACTTTCTTCGTGTCAACAATCGGATTATGAACATGAAAATATAGCACTCCCGCCGGATCGGCTTTCTTTCCAAGCAGCATTTCAGAGTTGGCAATAACAATATCCAAATAAGTGAGCATTTGCAGGGCCAAACCATAATAAACTTCCCGTATATCCAAATCATGGGAGCTTGATTTATAATCAATCACCCGCAAATACATTCCATTTTCATTTTCAGCGGCATCGACCCTGTCAATTCTGCCCGCAAGTTCCATTCTTGTTCCATTGCGAAGGGAAAATTTCAAGGACGGCAGTTTCTCCCTCGGTCCAAAAGGGAGTTCAAGACCAATGGGGGCAAATCCGCTTGCCTTTGCATGCTCATGCAGTACCAAAGATGCCCGGCGTATAATTTGTCCCAGCTTTCTCTTAATATAAAAATGTCTGTTGGAGCTTAATAAAATTTCATTCTGCAGTTTTGGTGCAAGGACCTCTACCGCCTCTGCTGCAAGACGCTCGATTTCTTCTTTTTTAAGCTCCTTCCAGCTGCGTGAGCGGGACATGATCGTTTCAGCAATATATTTTAGAGCTCCATGGAAAAGCTCCCCGATATCGGGGGCATCCAGGCGGAATATCTTTCGTTCTGACAGCCTCAATCCATGCCGTGCAAAATGGGCAAAAGGACAGCTGTGAAATAATTCCATTCTCGAAACACTGGCCCGGATTTGTTCACCATATAATTCTCTGCTCGTTTCCGGTGACAATCTCCGGGCAATATTTTGATAGCGCAAACTTGATAAAGCCTTTTTGGCCGAATCCACCCATTGTCCATCCGTAATAAAGTCGTTATATACATCCCACCAAAAATCGTAAATGGGGTAATTCTTCTTTTTCAGTTGCAGTTGTGCAGTCAAATGAGACAGAGTTGTATGTTTATTGGCAACAAAACCAAATTGTTCCTCCTCCGGCCGTTCGAACGGATCCGCCCACAAGGAGAGTTTTGGAATATTTGGAAACAACTCTGTCAATCTTTGGATATAGGAGGAAGGAATAAGTGATTTTCCCTCTTCATCTGCCAACGGATAAGTAATATAAAGCCGATCAGATGGAGTAGTGAATGCATGGTAGGCATGGAATTCTTCATCCAGCAATCTGATCCGGCTTCCCGGGGCAATTTTCAGACCTCTGCTTAAAAGGGTTTCCCGCTCATCATCAGACAACAGCCCATCCTCAGAAAATTTTGCCGGCAATACTCCTTCGGTTAAACCGATCACAAACGCAATTTTCACATCGGAAAGTCTGGAATTATCAAGATTCGCGGCCAATACCTGGTCCAATGCCGGCGGAACAAGAGAAAAATTTAACGATTCCATCCCGGCATCCAATATCATGGCAAAATCCTTTAATGAAACGGGTTCATCACCCAGCAGTTCCACAAACTGATCAAACAGATCGATGATCGCATTCCACGCCTGATCGTGTTCCCTTGCCTTGATCAAATTCCCGTTTGCTTCTTCCTCCGCCCGCCATCTTTCCAGTTTTGCAGGCACATCAAGTTCCTCAAGAAACAAATATAGGGCTTCACAATACTCCCGGCCCGTTTTGGCTTTCTTGAATCTCCCCGCCATTCGTTGCAAAGGAGAAGCAATCAATTTTCTCAATTCATTCAATTCATCTTCCAGGGCTTGTTCTTCATCCGTCCTAAAGTCCGTTTCCAATTCCAATCCACGGTAACGTTTATATTTCCAGCGTTCCTTTCCGGTCCACTTCTGCCCCTGTATTCCATATGCAAGCACGTAGTTTTCGAGCCGGTCCATTTTTTCCCGCATCTTCAAGCGATCTTCTCCGAACGGAAACAGCAGTTCTGTTTTAACAGCCCTGAAAACCGGTTCATAACGCCAATACCCGGTTAAAACTTCAAGACAGGAACGAATAAACTCCACTAAAGGATGATGAAGCATCGGCCTTTTTTCATCGAAAAAGACCGGAATTTCAAAATCATTGAATACAGCTTCAATGAGATGCTGATAGTCGTGACCGTTGCGAACCAACAGCGCAATATCGCGATAACGGTATTCCCCGTTCATAACTAACTTGCGGATCATTCTGGCGATTCCTTCAATTTCTGCCCTGCGATTGACTGCTTCTCCGATAGCGGCCACTGGCACCTTTTCATAAGGAACCGCAGGACGGCTGTCAAAGTGAGCCTCTAAATGCTGCAGTGAATCATGGGCCAGTCTTTTTTGTTCCTCAAAACGAATTTCTTCCACCTGCAGTCCGTTTGTCCGGGCGATCTCATAAATCGTTTGGCATGTTTCTCCAGACATCCGGAAAAGATGAAGTTCGTCGGGAGTATTTTCATAAAAAGGAACATCCAAAGTCAAAGCTACAGTTACCTGCCTGCAATATTTCATCAACTGCTCAATAATCATATATTCCTGCGGAGTAAAACTGTAAAATCCGTCCACATATACTCGGGCATTTTTTAAATAACCGGAAGAAGCGATCTTTTCGCCCAAAAGCCGCAAATAATCCTCTGAATCAACATATTTGTCCTGCAGTGATTCTTCAAATGCCTTATAGAGCAATTGAAGATCATGAATTTTGTCCCTGAGCACCTGATTACCGGCAACAGCACTCCCGAATTCTTTCTCTTTATCGGCAAGTTCCTCCGGATGAACGGTATACCGTTTAAATTCTGTTAAAATTTGTTCCATTTGGGCAATAAATCCGATTTTATCGGCAGCCCGCTCAAACAGCTTGAGATTCCCTTTTTGTTCTTCAAGGATTTTCCGAATCAGCATACTTACTCCTACACTGTTCAAATGATAACGGCTGATTCCTCCCGTTTCCTGAAGAACCCGCCAGGCAAGACGGGAAAAGCTGTAGACCTGGGTCCGCATCATTCCTTCCACGCCCGGCATAGTAATTAATTTATATTCAGATAAAAAGGTCATTTGATCCGGAACTAAATAAATGATTGGATCTCCGGCGGGTTCCTGAATCATTTGCTCACGGATCTCATTTAACAGGAATGTTGTTTTTCCTGTTCCAGTCCTTCCAATCAATAATCTTACAGACATATAGAAAACCACCTTTACCGGCTAAGAGCCTCATCTGCAAACAAAATAGAATCATAGAAATAATCAAGGATAATTCTATTACTACTAATATTACATACCCCATCTTAACATAACCATTCGACAAAATTCAGCATGAAGAATTGGCAGTTTTTCTTAGAAATGATAAGCAAAATCTGAAAGACTCTCCAAATAATAGATTGAAATAATTGATAACTAAGTTTGCAGGTGATGAAGGTGACATATTATTATTGCCTGACTGCGGGTATTCTTTTGCAACAAGGATATTATTATGATGATAGATTACAAGTTACTTCCGGGAAATATACTTCATCGGATATTTTTTTGTTCTTGACGCTCCTTCAGCCGTGAACGGGTTCGTGATCCCGTCTAAATTTAAATTTGTAAAGGCCTGAAGGGGACTGATAAATGATAAAAATTGTTAGTAAACGATAAAAAGCAAACCTCTGGCAGCAAGGTTTGCTTCATTCAAATTATCATTTAGTTGAACTCAAACAGGGAAAAGCGAGAAATTAAGGAAAACTATAATTGATTTTTTTGGAAACAACAACACCCGGACAATTATTATGTGAAAAGGCAAATAATAACAATGAAAAAGGTTCCAACTTTTTATTAATACGTTAGCGATTTTGTGCTTTTGGACTTTTCATGGGCTATTTCATGTTCAGTGAACCGGGATTTGGTCTCTTAAACGTCTTTGGAGACATTTCACTTTGAAAAAAAGGCAATTTTGTCCCCTTAAACCCTTCATGAAGACATTTTGAACTTTTTTCGCAGCCACTTTGTCCGCTTAAGCTCTTCATGAAGACATTTTGAACTTTTTTCACGGTCATTTTGTCCACATGAACCTCTCATGGAGACATTTTTGCCTTTTTTCGCAGCCATTTTGTCCGCTTAAGCTCTTCATGAAGACATTTTGAACTTTTTTCACGACCATTTTGTCTCCTTAAACGCCTCATGAAGACATTTTAAACTTTTTTCATGGTCATTTTGTCCCCATGAACCTCTCATGAAGACATTTTT
>JANWJP010000040.1 GCA_025451895.1 Robertmurraya sp. | reverse complement strand
GTGCCGCCGGCGAGCTTTATGACCGGGTCATCGGCATCAGTCTTGAAGAAATAAAACAGAAGGAGCACAGCATTTGTATTGCTGTCGGTAAACACAAGGCCGAAAGCATATTAGCCGCTTTAAAAGGCGGTTTCATAAATACGCTGTTCACAGATGAAGAAACAGCAGCAAAAATATTAACTTTATATGGAAAAGGAGAGGACTGAAATGAAAGCAGTACATATGACAGGCATCAAACAATTACATGTTGTTGATGTAGAGATGCCGGTGCCAAAGGAAGATGAGGTTTTGCTGAAGGTTATGGCTGTAGGTGTTTGCGGCTCGGACATCCCCCGTATTAATAAAAAAGGGGCACACATCTCGCCGATTATTCCCGGACATGAATTTGCCGGGGAAATTGTTGAAGTGGGAAGCAAGGTGACCGGCTGGAAAGTGTCAGACCGGGTGGCTGTTGCACCGTTAATTCCTTGTTTTGAATGTACTTGGTGCAAGCAGGGCGAATACTCACTCTGCGAGGACTATAAGTACTACGGGTCAAGAAATGACGGGGCCTTTGCCCAATACCTTGCTGTTAAAGCGACAAATATGGTGAAGCTCGAGGACAATATTCCGTTTGACTGGGGAGCAACCGTTGACCCGGCAGCGAATGCCATCCACGCAAGCTACAGAGCAAATTTGACCAAGGATGACACCGTTTGTGTATTCGGCATGGGCGCGATAGGTCTGTTTGGTGTTCAATATGCAAAAGCGCTCGGTGTAAAGCAGGTCATTGCTGTTGATGTGAGTGATGAAAAGCTTGTTTATGCAAAAGACAGCGGTGCTGATTTTACCATTAATTCACGAAAAGTGGACGTTGTTGAAGAAGTGAAGGCGCTTACAGGCGGGCAAGGTGTCTCTGTTGTTCTGGAAATGTCAGGAGCTCCCGTTGCCCAGGTTCAGGCTGTAAAAGTGGCTAAGAAAATGGGCCGCGTTGTATATTTGGGAATCTCCAACTCAAGTCTGGAGTATCCAAAGGAAGTTGTCGACAAGATTTTGCGCGGACAGATTACGGTTACGGGAAGCTGGAACTCTTTCTCCCATCCGTTCCCGGGAAAAGAATGGACAGAGGCTGTCAGACTGATGTCTGAACGTAAATTGGATGCCGGCAAGACGATTACCCACCGGCTGGAGTTGGATGATGTGCCGGAAGTATTCAGAAGAATTGATGAAGAACCATTCTTTTTTAATAAAATTATGTTTTACCCGCATGGCAAATAAATAACCAACCGTAAAATGAGGAGGAACCTGAAATGACAAAAAAAGATCATCTATTTTTAGGAGCAGATTTTGGTACACAAGGCGTTCGGGTTGGATTGGCTGACAGACAAGGAAAACTGCTAAAAACAAGCGAGGTCAAATATCCCATTCATTTTCCGAAGCCGGGTTATGCGGTACAGGACAGCAATGATTGGTGGAACGGTTTCAAAAAGGCGTTAAAAGAAGTGATGAACTATTGCACACCGGAGCAGAAGAAAAATATCCAGGCCATTTCTGTTTGTGCGACATCATCCACTCTATTGCCCGTCGATGAAGAAGGGCATCCTTTAGATGAAGCAATCATGTGGATGGACGTCCGCGCCAAAGATCAGGAGGCAAGAATTAATGCCACGAAGCATTCTGTCTTAAAATATTGCGGGGATGAGGTTTCGGCAGAATGGTTCATCCCGAAAGTGCTGTGGATCAAAGAAAATAAAAGAGACCTTTACGATAAAGCGTATAAGATTGTTGAGAAAATCGATCTGGTAAACTATAAACTCACAGGAGTATGGGCGGCAAGCAAGGTGAATGCCGTTTGTAAATGGAATTATATCGATGGAGAAGGCTTCAATGACGAGTATATGAGATTAATAGGTTTAGAGGATTACCGGGATAAAATTATCACCAATGTTCTTCCGATGGGAGAAAAAGTCGGAATTCTTAATGAAGACTTTGCAAATGAATTTGGATTAGAAAGAATTCCGGTCATTCAAGGGGGAATTGATGCCCATATCGGCATGGTTGGAATGGGTGTTGTGGCTCCGGGTAAAATGGCCGCCATCATGGGGACAAGTTTTGTGCAGCTTTTGTTCACTGATCAGGACAGACCTATGAAAGGAATTTGGGGCCCGTACAAGGGAGCAATGGTCGAGGGATTAACACTTTTAGAGGCCGGACAAGTTTCTGCCGGTTCGATTATTAAATGGTATCAGGAGACATTCAGCCTGACAGGGGAAGACGGTTTCAAAACGATGTTGGAGGAAGCGAAAGACGTATCAATTGGCGCAAACGGACTAAGAGCGCTCGACTTCTTCCAGGGGAACCGCACCCCATACAAGGACAGCCATGCTACAGGAGCGTTTAACGGGCTGACTCTGAACCACAAGAGAGCGGATATTCACCGCGCAATCATGGAAGCGGTTGCACTCGGCTTCAAGAATATTATCGTAAACTTTGAGGAGAACGGAGTGCCGATTGATAAAGTTGTCGGTACCGGAGGAGTCACTCAGGACAAACTGTGGATGCAAATTATTGCCGATGCGACCGGCAAAGAGTTTATAATTAATGAGAATACCAATAACGGAACGATTCTCGGCTGCGCCATCCTGGCGGCAACGGGAAGCGGATCCTATGATTCTCTTGAGGAAGCGGCGGAAAATATGGTTCATGAAAAGGAAACAGTTAAGCCGAACCTGGAAAATACGAAGAAGTATGAACCGGTTTACCGGGATTATCTCGATTTGTATCAGGCATTAAAACCGCTTCAAAAGAGAAACTAATATAGACTGTTTTATCCTGTCCAATGAACGGGATTGACGGTTAAGAGGATTAAAACATGGCGGGGGAGCCGTTATTTTCCCCGGCTTCCCCAAACCCTGCCTGTTAAGAAAGCAATAGAAACGGAAGGATGTGTCAAAATGCTACAAATTAATAAATATATTGACCATACCCTGTTAAAGCCGGATGCGACAGAAAAACAAATTGAGCAGCTGTGTGCTGATGCTGCGAAATATGACTTTATGTCTGTATGCGTTAACCCGGCATGGGTTCGAAAAGTGTCCGGATTGCTTGAGGGAACGGATGTAAAAGTATGCACTGTCATTGGTTTTCCTTTGGGTGCGACAACGACAGAGACAAAAGCATTTGAAGCCAAAGAGGCGGTTGCCAATGGTGCCGAAGAAGTGGATATGGTGATTAATATCGGGGCCCTGAAGGATAAAAATTATGATTTAGTGGCAGAAGATATAAAAGGTGTATATGACGCCGTCAAAGGCCGGGCAGTTCTAAAAGTAATCATTGAAACTTGCCTCCTGACTGATGAAGAAAAAGTTAAGGTATGTGAGATTGCCAAACAAATCGGCGTGGACTTTGTAAAGACTTCAACAGGCTTCTCAACCGGAGGAGCTAAGGTTGAAGATGTGGCTTTAATGCGCAAAACAGTTGGAGAAAAAATAGGCGTTAAGGCAAGCGGCGGGGTCAGAAGTCTTGATGATGCCCTGAAGATGATTGAAGCGGGAGCAACAAGACTGGGTTCATCCAGCGGCGTCAAAATTATGGAGGAGTTCACTGCGAATCAAAAAGCATAGCCCGGAGACCGGCAGCCGGTCCGTTTCCGGTAACGTTGATTCGACAGCTTTTGCCGTCCGGTTGTTATAAAGTTAATACATAGCCGGTCTTGCGGTTATTAATTACTTTCACAGCCTGATGCGGAACCGTCAGAGATTTTATATCTCCGGTTTTGTGTCAGCATCGAAATCATTTTGAAATCGGGATGATACCTGCCTTCTAATCATAAAAGAACATAATAAAAACTAAAAAGGACGCTTGCAGAGCGTCCTTTTTAGCAATTAATAAAGTATCAGGCCTATGTATGGATTAAGCAAGACCAAGAAGTTGAAGAACAGGTGCTAAAAGTCCAAGCACAGTTTGAAGAAGTTCTGCTAAGAATGCCATATTTGTCACCCCCGAAATCTTTTGACTTTTGCCTTAAGTTAACTATACTTGAAGATTAGAACATAAAGAATGGGGATTTGGGTATAAAGAGATTGACAGTTATGTCACGGAAAACGTCGAATTTTGAGGAATTTTCTAGAAAAATGTTGGCAGTTGCTGTAACGATATGTTTACAAAATGTAAAATCATGGATACCCGTACGAGTAATTGACTATCCGGCACTCAGACTCTTGGCATAATTTTTTATAAAACTTTAGAAATATATTTCTTGAAAATTTCACATTTTTGATAGAAAAATTAAAAATTTCAAGTTATTTCAAATGCTCTGTCTGTTTTAACCGGCGCAGAAAATAGCGACAAGAAAAAAGGACGGCTGCAAAAACCGTCCTTTTAAGGAAAAAGCCGAGCTGCGGATTAAAGAATTCCGCCTAAAAGACCGCCAAGCAGTCCGAGTACTGAGCCCAATACTTGGTTTACAAGACCCAATACAGTTCCAAGAAGTCCTCCGATAAGATCCATTCTTGCCACCTCCAAAAAATTGTGATTAATTTATAGGCCGATTTAAATATACCTTAATACCCAGTTGATAAGAATAGGTCAATTGGCGCAAAACCTATGACTTATTTTTTACAAAAGAATCACAATTCCTGGTAAAGGAAACCTAAGAAATAGAAAAGAATCAGGATATTAATACTGATTAATGTAAAATATAAGAAAAATCTAGTTCTTTTTATTCTGACTATTATAAGTCTTTTGTCCTAAAAAGTGTGGGGTAAGTTTGAAGTTAGTTCTACAGAAACATCATACTTTCCGGGATGAAATCCCATAAATTGCTTAGAAATAGGATATTTTACCTTGTTTTTTGGTTAGAAGTTCTCATTTTGATACCGGGTTTTTGTATTAATTCATGAAAAACAGGGACTTTTTCAGGTATGATTGAAGTATGCGGAAAAGTAAAGATTATTAGCAATCAAAAGGTATTTTTATCTTTAAAGGAAAGATGTTAAAACCTATATTGGGGATTTACATCAGGATAAATTATTCAAGGAAAAATGAGCTATACGTTATCATTTTTCGATTTGATAAAACACAGGAGGGTCAGTTTATGAAAATTGCAGTTGCAGCAATGGACGACAAAGTATCAATGCATTTTGGGAGGTGTAAAAATTTTGTGATTTTTGATGTGGACAACAAAAATATCGTCAACAGTCAATCGGTTGCCAGCCCCGGACACGGTCACGGCATTTTGCCGGAGTTTTTGGCCGGTATGGATGTGGATCTTGTCATTTCCGGGGGGATGGGCAGCGGTGCTGCGGAACGGCTAAAACAAAAGAATATCCGGGTGGTTCTTACAGGGGCTTCCGGTTTTGTGCGGGAAACAGTGGAAGCGTATTTGCGCGGAGAATTGAACTCCGTTGCACCCGGACCCGGTTGTCATGACCACGAACATCACCACCATCACCATGATGATCACGGCGGGTCATGCGGCTGTGGAAATCATTAAGTGGTACTTGGCCGGAAATAAATCCCCCAAAAAAACAAAAGCAAGTGGAGAAAAGGGATTTTTTTCTCCGCTTGCTTTTCTGTTCCATCATATATTGTCACCGGGTTTGAAGATCTCCGGTCTTTGTATTTTTAATAAACACAGAATTGCGCAACCAGATTCTTAAGGATTTTTTTCATTTTATTGCGATTGTCCTTCATGATTCTCAAAACTATGGCATCGTCCCTTTTTCTGAGCAAATCCAGGAATGGCGAAGGCTTGTCTTTGATAACGCCAAGGACCGGAATACCAGAGTTTAAGCAGTCAAGAACTTGCTCCTGAAACAGATATGCTTCACTTTCAAAAATCCCCAGTTCATCCATCAAGATTAAATCAGGTTTATTTGCCAGACAGTTTTTTAAAATTTGCGCACCGATATGATCAAAAAAGGCAGTGTTTCCTTTAAGCCTGCCGTCGGCTCCTCTTTCACAAATATAGTATTTTTCCTTCACATACCCTGTAAGTCCAACCGGTTTAAGGCAATGCAGGCCGTTTTGGGGCATTGTCCGAAAGCCGCATACAAGGCCGGGAAAATCGTCCAGAACATACTGAATCAGCGTGCTTTTTCCGACTTGTCTCTCACCGGTCAACAGCACATTATTCATGTTGAACTGACCTTTCAAGCAGTTGAGTTAATTCATCGTCGGTTAATGGATAGTCAAAAAATAATTGGAAGAACTCTTTCGCTTCATCATTAATATTGGTCTCGTAAATATCAGGATAAAGAAGATTTCCGAGCCATTTCATTCCCATCAGGCGCAGCACGGATGGCGGACGGTTAAACCAGTCATAAGGCCCGTAAGGAATTTCATATACGTGTTTATTTTTTACGGCATCAATATGGCTCCATGCGCTTTCATTCAGAATTGTATGATATACAGAATGGTTTTCGCTTGAGTCAGTAGCGATTATAATCATTTCCGGATTCCAATCAATTACCTGTTCCAGCGTAACGTCGATTCGGCGCAGATTTTTATCAATTCCCGTATTAGCCGCATTTAAGCCGCCCACCAGATCAAGTACTTCCGTATTAATGGAACCGAGAGGAGAAGTTTCCAGGCCTTTTGGGCCGGCAGCATAATAAACACTGATCTTGTTTTCTTCAGTAATGGCAGCTGCCTTTTCTTTGATTTCTTCCAGTGCATCGTTACTGTATTTCGCGAGTGTATCTGCCCGCTTTTCCGCATTTAAAAGTTTGCCGAGCAGTTTGTATGCTTCCGCCTGTTTGTCAAGGCTTCCGTCAATCATAATGACCGGTATGCCGGTTAGTTGCTGGAGTTCGTCAGCTTCAGAGATATATTTTTCATTGACGTCTCCCATGTTGATGATGATATCCGGGTCAGTTTTTAACAGTTCTTCGATATTAATGGAATTGGGTCCTTTGTATGTTCCCAGAACAGGCAGGGAATGATACTCCTCTTTAATAAACTGCTTTTCTGAACCGAGCTCCGAGTTCCAGCCGGCCAGTGCATCCGGCTTAAGCGTGTAGAGAAAGATCGTGCCGATTGAATTGACAGAATAAACTTTTTCTATTTGTTTCGGAACTGTTACTTCCCTGCCCGCCATATCAGTAATTGTCATCGTGTTCGCGTCTTTATTTCCTTCCTGTGACTTGTCTCCGTTATTTTCACTGTTGCTGTTGCATCCGCTCAGAACGAGAAGAAACGACATAAACAATAGAAGTAAGAAGGTGAATTTTTTTCTTGTTTTCATGCTGGTAACCTCCGTTGCTTTGTTTATTTATTAAACAGAAAGACAGACCTTAACAGGGCGTTCCTGTGTGATAAAGGCGTCGGCTATCCGGACATCCACTCCGTAAATATCTGACATATTTTTTTCGGTAATCATTTCTTCCGGCCTGCCGATATGTTGTAAATGGGTATTATTTAACAGGGCGACTTTTGTCGCATACCGGAGTGCGTGATCAGGATGATGCGTGGATATTAAAATGGCCAGGCCATGGTCCGACAAATGTTTAATATGCTTTAAAACTTTAATTTGATTGCCGAAATCAAGGTTTGAGGTCGGTTCATCCATAATCAGGAATTTCGGTTTTTGCGCCAATGCTCTGGCTATTAAAACAAGTTGTCTTTCACCTCCGCTGATTTCCGTATATAATTTGTCTTTCAAATAGCCGATTTTTAATATGTCCATCACTTCCAAGGCAATCTCCAGGTCCCTTTGTGATGGGGAGGAGAACGCTTTGAGATGGGCGGTTCGGCCCATTAATATGACATCTGTGACTTTAAAGGCGAAGGGAGGGATATGGTTTTGCGGTACATATCCGATGAGGCCGGCAATTTTTGCTCTGGACATCGTTTTTAAATCTGTGCCGTCAATGAGAATATTTCCTTTCTCCGCCTTTAATAAGCCCAGGATCACTTTAAACAGCGTAGTTTTTCCTGTTCCGTTCGGTCCGAGGAGGGAAAGCATTTCCCCTGAATTAAGGGAAAAGGAGACATTGTTAAGTATGGGGCGCTGTTCGTAACGATAACTGATATTGTTTACTTCCAGCTTCACGAAAAACTCCTCCTTTTTGAATTTGCCAGTAAATAGATAAATGCAGGTGCTCCAATGATTGAGGTCAGAATTCCAATCGGGATCTCCATCGGAAGAAGAATTCTCGCAACCGTGTCAACCAACAGGAGAAAGGATCCTCCAAGCAACATGGAGACAGGAATTAACATCCTGTAATCAGGACCGGTGATCATTCTTGCCAAATGGGGAATAAGCAAACCGACCCAGCCGATAATGCCGCTGATGGAAACAACGGATGCGGTAAGCAGAGTCGCTGCCAGGATGACCATCAGTCTCAGTTTTCCGGTATTGACGCCCAAGGCCTGTGCTTCTTCATCCCCAAACGACATAATATTTAATCTCCAGCGGATTAGAAAAATAAGAATAAAACCGGTGATCACCGGGATAAGAATGGTCAAGATGTCACGGTTTGTGATGGTTGACAGGCTTCCCATCAGCCAGAAGGTAATGGCGGGAAGTTTTTCATACGGATCAGCCATGAATTTGATCAAAGAAATAAATGACGAAAACAATGTGCCAATCAGCATTCCTGTCAGAATCAAAATGAGTGTCGGGTCGCTCCCTCTTCTGATTTTCATGCCGATTGAGTAGGTGGCAAATACTGCGGCAAGGCTGAATCCGAAAGCCATTCCTTGAATTCCTGCGGCACTGAACGATAACACGATAGCCAATGCTGCACCCAATCCGGCACCGGAAGAGGCTCCGATAATATCCGGCGACACGAGAGGGTTTTTAAAAATTCCCTGGTAAGCCGCCCCGGAAACAGACAAAGCGGCACCCACAAGGATGGCTGCGATGATTCTCGGAATGCGAATTTCGAAAACGACTGTATTCATTACAGCCGGAAGTCCTGAATCGATGCCGAACAGTTTGGCAGTGATAAGGGAAAAAATATTTTGAATGGAAATAGAATATCTGCCGACTGTTAAAGAAAATAACGCAATTGCAATGAGCAAAATTAAGAGAATGATGATAATTGTTTTTTCTGATACCCTGGAAGTGCTGTTCATGTGTTCCGCTCCTTATATGGTCAAAGCCCTTATTCAGCCGGTTTGCTTATAAAAAATTCGCGCAGTAAAAAAATTCCGGTGCAAAAGAAGCACCGGAACTAATATGTAAAAAGTTGAGGTGTCTCTTTTGCAAGAATGGCAGGCACATTCATTTCTAAACATACCCCGCGGGAAAAAACCCGGGTCAATCCATCATAGAGCATTCTCCTTAGATGGCACTGACTCAGAGACGGCAATATGAAATTGTCGGGCAATATATTTTTGCAGTAACAAATTTCATGCAAAGGTTTAATGGTTTCGGTGCCTGGTCAGAATTCTTTCCAGGCAAAGTTGTATTTAACATCACGAAGGCCATAAAAAATCCGGCGCAAAAGAAGCACCGGAACTTTTATGCCAAAGTTAAGGTGTCTCTTTTGCAGCAATGGCAGGCATGTTCATTTCTAAACATACCCTGCGGGAAAAAAACTCCCGGGTCAATCCATCATAGAGCGTTCTCCTTAGATGGTATTGACTCAGAGACAAAGTATATCAGTTTTTGGTTTCAAGTCTCTG
>JANWJP010000039.1 GCA_025451895.1 Robertmurraya sp. | reverse complement strand
GGCAAGGGTGGTGGATTCAAAGACCAGCTTATACTTTTGACATTACAGGAGTGGTCTAATCTTTTTCGGACACTTTTGTATTGTCTACTTGACAGATGCATGCGCAACCTTTCATGGGGACATTTTGAGGTTTTTTTCAGTTCCATTTTGTCCACATAAATCATTCATGAAGACATCTCGACCTCTTTTCAAAGCCATTTTGCCCACTTACACCGCCCACGAAGACATCTTCAGTATCTGCCGGGGTCACTTTGTCCCCATAAACACCTCATAAAGACATCCCGCCCCCCCAAAAAACAAATTTTGTCCCCATAAAACACTCCCTGTCCGCAAAGATCATTGCGTACCGCCATAAAATCCCAAAACACCCGCAAACCTCCCCCGTATTATTCCCGTATTATCACCAATCCCAACAAAAAAACACCTGCTCAATCCGCGCGCAGATGCCTCCCTAAAAACAACTTCCATTTACAGCCCCGGTTCCGCCGCCAGGCACTATCCGCTATCCGCTAACCATTAGCCTCCATGCCCATAGCTCAAACTGCATGTCCAACCTACATTCACCCTTGTTCGAGTTAACCCGCTTGCACACCATATTACAAAATCCGCCATCCCCACAGCAGCAATATAAAACCTGCATACATAAGTAAGCGTCAAACTTTCCCCACATGGTCATTTCGCAAAATATTTGTGATAATCCTCCAACATTGTTATTTGAGGAAGTTTTTATGCCTCGAGAAAAACTACGGGAAGAATAGGAACGCCGAATTGCCAATTTAAAAGCGAGCAGTATGCCCCGGGTTAAATCTTGCAAGAAACAAAACGAAAACATCACAGCCCCATTTCCCAATCCGCCATCACAAAATAGGCGGGTTTGCATGGCATTTTCGGCAAACGGGATAATAAGAATCATTGCCGCCAATTTGAATTTGTTCGCCCGTATAAACGGGTTTGCCCTGGTCGTCAACACGCAGGTTCATGGTCGCCTTCCGTTCGCAAAACCAGCAAATGGTCTTCATTTCCTCAATCTTATCAGCATAAAGAAGCATGTATTTGCTGCCCTCAAACAGCTCATTGCGAAAATCGTTCTTTAAGCCGAAGCCCATGACCGGAATCCCGAGAATATCGACAATTTGAGTGAACTGAAGGACATGATGCTTTTTGACGAATTGCACCTCATCAATCAAAACACAATAAGGCTTTGGATTTTGCGCCCGGACAATTTCAAAAACATTTGTTTCATCAAAAATGGGAATCGCCTTCCGCTTCAGGCCGACCCTGCTGGAAATCCAGCCCACACCGTCCCTGTCGTCCACGCCGGAAGTAAAAAGCATGACCGATTTGTTTTGCTCCTCATAATTATTTGCCACCTTTAGAATCTCAATTGACTTGCCGCTGTTCATTGCTCCGTATTTAAAAAATAATTGTGCCACTTTCCATTTCTCCTTGTCCTTTTGTGAAAAATAGCCAATAAAACCAAACAGTCAAAATGCCCGAAATTTCCGCCCGGCCACAGTGCTCCTTCCTTCCGCTTCCACAACCCGTCCCGGGGTACATCCTGCCATGAAAGCATTATGAGAACATAAAAAAACAGGCATCAAAAGTTTGCTGATTGCCTGTTTTTGCGTTCGTTTGTCAACACTGTCAACAAAATGAAGGAATTGTATACCATTCTTATTGTTGTGTTTTGAAGCCATAACGTCTATTGAAACGGTCAACACGACCGCCTGTGTCTGCAAACTTTTGACGGCCTGTGTAGAATGGATGGCATTCTGAACAAGTTTCAACACGGATGTTTTCTTTTACTGAGCCTGTTTCAAACTCGTTTCCGCATGCGCATCTTACAGTAGCCCTATAGTAATTAGGATGAATTCCTGCTTTCATTCTTTTTCATCTCCTTCCGCCCTGAATCATTACGAAACAGAGTTGTAAATATACCAGATTATCGTCGAAAAAACACTGAGACAATTATAACAAGGTGATATATCTTTTGCAACAAGAGAATTGTACCAGTTGACGGCAAAAAATTCAACAGCCCGAGACAGCTTCATTTATTATTATCCGAATAATAAGATACAAATATTCCCACTTGCATTTCACTCATATTAATACCTTTGCACCGCATCTCCCTGCCGGCAAACAGCCGATCCGCCGCAACATACCGGCGCATATTTGGAAAGATATCTCCCCGCCGGCCCCGGCCGTATCAGCCTGGCACATATTAGAATATTATTTCCCTGCGGCACCCGGCGTACCACGTCTGCCACATTTTACATATTCTTTTCCTGCGGCATGCGCCCCATCGGCATCCGGCGCTACATCATCAACACCATTGATTTCAAGGAACCATTGGAACCTGCCCCATCTATGCATCCCGCACCATCACTTTGTGGCCGCTATATTTTCACCGGAACGTCTGCTTGTAACCCGTCCGCTTCCCAGACTGGAGTCCTTAGACCGCCATTTTGCCTGGCCGACAATCTGCATCCACCCCATCATAGCCGCTCATCCGGAACCGCACATTGGCACGCACCGTAATTTCCGCAGGATCGCCTGAACCGGCTCATACGCTCCCCATACCTCAGCATTCAAAACGCTATTTCAACGGCACCGCAGCATTTATTTCAAACGGCACGTTCTCATCACCGCCGGCTTCAATATCCATCAGTTGTTCACATCACCGCCGGCTTCCGTATCCTTCAGCATTTCCCGAACCGTATGCATCAGCGCTCCTGTACCGAACCGAATATCCAAATATCCGAATATCCGTATATTTTTATACTCTTTTCAATCTCATTTCCTCGTCTAATTTTGCAAAAAATTCTTCGTTGGATTTTGTTTGTTTCAGCTTGCGTATGAATTTTTCTGCAAAATCCGGATTGTCCGACATGGATTTTCGGATTGCCCAAAGCTTGTCAAGATGATGTTTGGGGATGAGAAGCTCTTCTTTCCGGGTTCCGGAACGGCGAATATCGATGGCCGGGAAGATTCTTCTCTCTGCCAGGGAGCGGTCTAAATGAAGTTCCATGTTGCCTGTTCCCTTAAATTCTTCGTAGATGACATCGTCCATTCTTGAACCTGTATCGATTAAGGCTGTGGCAAGAATGGTCAAACTGCCGCCCTCTTCAATGTTCCGCGCTGCTCCGAAGAACCGTTTCGGACGGTGGAACGCAGCCGGGTCAATCCCTCCGGACAGGGTCCGTCCGCTTGGCGGAATCACAAGGTTATAAGCGCGGGCCAGCCGTGTAATACTATCCATTAAGATCACGACATCCCGTTTATGTTCAACAAGCCTCATGGCACGGTCAAGAACGAGCTCAGCCACTTTGATATGATTTTCCGGCACCTCGTCAAAGGTTGAACTGACGACATCGCCTTGAACGGAACGCTCAATATCCGTCACTTCTTCCGGACGCTCGTCGATTAACAGAACGATGAGTTCCGCTTCGGGATGGTTTGTTGTAATGGCATTGGCAATTTGTTTTAACAGCATGGTTTTACCGGCTTTTGGAGGAGCAACAATGAGACCCCGCTGACCGAAGCCGACCGGTGCAATCAAGTCAATGATTCTTGTTGACAACTCGTCTGCTTCAGTTTCCAACTTCATCACCCTGTTGGGATAAAGGGGAGTCAAAGCAGGGAAATGCACCCTTTCCTTTGCTGTTTCCGGGTCGTCGCCGTTAACCGCATCCACATGGAGCAAGCCGTAGTACCGTTCATTTTCTTTTGGAGGGCGAACCTTTCCGGAAACCTTATCCCCGTTGCGCAAATCAAATCTGCGAATTTGTGATGCGGAAATGTAGATATCTTCTGAGCTTGGTGAATAGTTAATCGGCCGTAAAAATCCAAATCCCTCTGACTGGATAATCTCCAGCACACCTTCCATGAAAAAATAGCCTTCCTGTTCTGCCCGTGCTTTTAAAATCGCAAAAATCAGTTCCTTTTTTGTTAGTTTGCTGTAATAGGAGACTTTGTATGTTCTTGCCAGTTCATAAAGTTCCTTTAATTTTAAATTTTCTAAACTTGATATTGTTAATTCCATTTTGACACCACTCTTTTAATTTATATAATTTTCCTCTATACAAAAATTTCAAATCGTGCAGGAAAGGAAAGATCCGTTTCGAGGCTTTAAGAAGTCAAGGAAGAGATTTGTGAATTGGCCGTTGTTAAAAAATTCTCCTCTATATATCATTCATCGCGACAGGATGATGAAGTATGCAATTGTTATCGTAGAAATATTTGCAGAATAAAACAAAACAATTTGTATTGTACCCATATTTACAAAAAATAATCAACTGTTTTTGTCATTTGAGAAAAATTTTTATGCGGTTTATGTAAAGTTATTTGGAGATGAGTTCTGCTGAGCCTGGTCATTGAAAGGGTTCAGTTGTGTCTTTATGATTTTTGCGGACTTTTTTTGAAAAAAAGGGCCAATAGCCTGAGCGTATGCGCATTCCCGGGGTTTAGAGCCAGACCCGAAAACAACCCTTAACCCTGAAGAAGTTCTTCACATGAGATCAGGGAAAGAAGCATTAAACGCGGAGATCCCATCCATGCCTTCAGAAAACCGGGTTGTCTCACCGGACAACCCGCATCATGCGGACATAAGATAACAGCAGGGAAGGCTGCCGGACCGGTGCCCAAAACCGGGCCAAACAAAGTGCGGCAGCCAAAAATCCTTCCTCTTGATGTTATTTTACCACATAATTCGGTTTGTTCTTAAGGGTATGACGACCTTCAATAAAGCGGACAGTTCCGGATTTGGCACGCATAACGAGTGAATGGGTAGAACCGTAGGCTCCTTTAAACTGGACTCCTCTTAAAAGCTCTCCATCCGTTACGCCGGTAGCCGCAAAGATGGCATCGTCGCCCCTCACAAGATCTTCCATGCGAAGAGTTTTGTTAACATCTATTCCCATTTTCTTGCAGCGCTCGATTTCCTCATCTTTTTGCGGATGAAGTTTGCCTTGAATTTCACCGCCGAGACATTTTAAAGCCACCGCAGCAAGAACGCCTTCCGGAGCTCCGCCAATACCAAACAGAATGTCTACTCCCGTGAAGTCAAAAGCGGTATTGATTGCTCCGGCAACATCGCCGTCGTTAATCAATTTAATCCGGGCTCCGGCTTCGCGGATTTCGGCAATCAATTTTTCGTGGCGCGGGCGGTTTAATACGGTTGCGACAACATCCTCAATATCTTTATTTTTTGCCTTGGCCACTGCCTTCAAATTATCATACACAGAAGCATTTATATCAACCAATCCAACGGCTTCCGGCCCAACGGCAATTTTATCCATATACATATCCGGTGCATGGAGAAGGCAGCCATCATCGGCAACAGCAATAACCGATAACGCGTTCCAACCGCCGGAAGCTACAATATTGGTTCCCTCCAACGGGTCAACGGCCACATCCACTCTCGGGCCGAAACCAGTTCCAAGCTTCTCTCCAATATAAAGCATCGGCGCCTCATCCATTTCTCCTTCACCGATAACAACTGTGCCTTTCATTGGCACGGTATCGAATACTTCTCTCATCGCAGTAGTTGCAGCATCATCCGCTTCATCCTTTTTGCCTCTTCCAAGCCAGCGTGCTGATGCCAAAGCTGCTGCTTCTGTCACCCGAACGAGTTCCATTGTCAAACTTCTTTCCATCACTCGATTCCTCCCTAATTTTGCGCTCTCTATTGTGAGTTCCAGTAGTTATGTATTTTTCACAATAGAGATCATCCATTTCTTGAAGAGCCGATTCGGTTCAATTCTGCACAACTATTCTTTCAACTTCCGGAAAAATGTTTCAATAAGCTTTTTAGCCAATAACCATCTTATATATCCGTCTTATCTCCTTTTTATTGTAACCTTTTTCGGAAGAATTAGGAACCATTATTCGAAAAAAGGCTGAATTAGTATAACGCAATTAACAAAAATAAAACAGAGATGAACTGGCTTATTTTTTTCCGACGTGCAGAATTTTTTCAACTGACGGATTTAAGTATTCAATTTTGACAACAGAACATCGTGTGAAATTTGCGGGAAGCTTTTAGCCGGCAACCCGCTCTCTGTTTATAAGTTTTTCAGTTGCTCAATTTCTTCTTCCGTGAGGGCTTCTCTCCATACAGTGGCTCCCAGCCCGTTCAATTTTTCAACGATATGGCTGTAGCCTCTGTCAATATGTTCGACCCCTGTTATTTCAGTGATTCCTTCCGCCATCAGTCCGGCGATCACAAGCGCCGCTCCCGCCCTCAGATCACTGGCCTTCACTTTTGCCCCCTGAAGCTTAACAGGCCCTGAAACAATTGCAGAACGGCCTTCCACTTTAATATTGGCACTCATTCTTCTCAATTCATCCACATGTTTAAAGCGGGCACTGTAAATCGTATCTGTCACGACGCTCGTTCCGTCCGCCTTCGTCAAAAGCGCCGTGAACGGCTGCTGCAGATCAGTCGGAAACCCGGGATAAACAAGGGTTTTAATGTCGACAGCCTTCAGAAGCTTGTCCGATTTCCCGACATAAACCTGATCATCATAAACTTCAACAGGAACACCCATTTCCCGCAGCTTGGCAATCAATGACTCCAAATGCTGCGGAATCACATTATCAATGGTAATTCCTTCTCCCATCGCCGCCCCGATAATTAAGTACGTTCCGGCCTCTATCCGGTCAGGGATAATCGTATGCTTGCATCCGTGCAGCTCTTCAACCCCTTCAATCCGGATGACATCTGTTCCCGCTCCCTTAATCTTTGCTCCCATATTCGTCAGCAGGGTGGCCACATCAATAATTTCCGGCTCTTTGGCGGCGTTTTCAATAATTGTGCGGCCTTTGGCAAGAACGGCTGCCAGCATGATATTAATGGTCGCACCGACGCTGACCACGTCCAAATAAATTCTTGCCCCTCTTAGTTCATCGGCACGGAGATAGATGGCTCCCTGTTCATTGGTCACCCTGGCTCCAAGGGCCTCAAATCCTTTAATATGCTGGTCAATCGGTCTCGGCCCGAGATGGCATCCTCCCGGCAGGCCGATCACTGCCTTTTTAAAACGGCCCAGCATGGCGCCCATTAAATAGTAGGATGCGCGCAGCTTTTTCACCTTGCCGTTCGGCAACGGCATAGAAATCATCTGAGATGGATCAACAACCATCGTATTATTAGAAAAGGTGACAAAGCCCCCGATTTCCTCCAATAATCCTTTTAATATTTCGACATCTGAAATTTCCGGTAATCCTTCAATGGTGACGGGCGAATCAGCCAGAATGGTTGCCGGAATAAGGGCAACAGCACTATTTTTCGCTCCACTAATACGAACAGTTCCTTTTAAAGGATAGCCGCCTGCAATTTTAAGCTTTTCCATTTTTGACTCCCTTCCAAGGCCTGATTGCAACTGCGAATATTAGGCGCTTTTTTTTTATATCATAAATCATGCAGCGGACATATAGTTGCCCATGCACAAAATTTCATCATTTTCATGTTGCTTTTTTCTGATAAAAAAGCGCATGAACGGACCTTGAGTCCCATTCATATAGTTTACACGAAAAAGGTCGATTCATGTAGATTTATTAGAAAATGTTTGCTGTTTTCTCATACTTTCCGCCGTTTCTCCACTCATTTCTCACAAAAGCCCCTATTTTTGAAGGAAATTTTTGAAATTTCAATAATTTTAGTTTCAGAGCCCTGCAGCGAAA
This sequence comes from Robertmurraya sp., assembly GCA_025451895.1. Lineage (GTDB taxonomy): Bacteria > Bacillota > Bacilli > Bacillales > Cytobacillaceae > CALKIU01. The sequence goes on along the minus strand of JANWJP010000039.1, from coordinate 4,215 downwards.
TTTGGGTCTGAGCAGGATGAATGGCTCATCCCCATTTCTCCATTTATAGAACTTTTTTCATGTTATTGTTTTAAAAACAGGGGCGGATTTTCCGGGCAACCGCGACAAAATATTCTCCCTTATTCCGGCATCTGAATTTTTTCCCGGGGCCGGACAGCCCGAAGAAACGGTTATCCCCGTTTCTTCCAGTCAGCCAGAAATGTTTCGATTCCTTTGTCTGTTAACGGATGTTTGCAAAGTTGCATGATCACTTTGTACGGTACAGTGGCAATATGTGCTCCCCTTAACGCCGCTTCTGTCACATGCTGGGGATGTCTGATGGAAGCAGCGATTATTTGCGTTTCAATATCGTGAACAGCAAAAATCTCCGCAATGGTCGAAATTAAGTCAAGCCCGTTATGGCCGATATCATCCAATCTTCCGAGGAAAGGCGACACATAGGTTGCTCCGGCCCGGGCGGCAAGCAATGCCTGGTTGGCACTGAAAATAAGCGTGACGTTTGTTTGAATTCCTTCTTTGGACAAAACTGAAACTGCCTTCAGTCCCTCCGGTGTCATCGGAATCTTAATCGTAATATTCGGTGCAATTGCCGCCAGTTCCCTTCCTTCCTTAATCATTCCCTCCGCATCAAGGGCAATTACCTCAGCACTGACAGAGCCGTCAACCAGAGAAGCAATTTCGCGCAGCCGCTGCTCAAAGGAAACATTTCCTTCTTTTGCTACTAATGAAGGATTTGTCGTTACCCCGGCAATAACCCCGAGAGAATAAGCCTCTTTAATTTCATCCAAATTTGCAGTATCTATGAAAAACTTCATTCCACATATCCCCCCGATAAACTGTAATTCTTCTATTGTCATTATTCCGAAAATTAAATGGCCAATTACCTGTTTTTGGCTTGTTTTCTTAGAAAAACTATGCAATGTGTGTGTCAAAATTCAACAATATCCCGCCAATGACTGTTTGCGGAATTTTGGCATTTTTGTAAATAGAGTTGTGCTAATATAGCCGCACGTCTTTGTCAGGCCTTTTGCCTAAAATACAATCCGCCGGCCAAACCGGTCACACATGGCATGGCAGTGCTGTTGCTAAAATGCTTTCCGCCTAAGGCCCCATATGATAAAACGCTGTAAAAATACATTCCGCATAATCCCGCATATGGCAGAACTGCTACTGCTTAAATGCATTTCGCATAACGGCCGCATATGGCAAAACAAACTGCTTAGTCAACTCCGCGAAACTGCAGAATATGCAAAACAAACTGCTTAATCCATTCCGCGAAACTGCAGAATATACAGAACAAACTGCTTAACCCATTCCGCGAAACTGCAGAATATACAGAACAAACTGCTTAACCCATTCCGCGAAACTGCAGAATATGCAAAACAAACTGCTTAATCCATTCCGCGAAACCAGCCTGTATGAATTCCAAATTCATTTATGTAAAAAATTTTGCATATATTCAAGTAACAACGGAATGTGTGGATTATTTTTCCGCCGGTCAGAACTTGCTTTCAAACCGGATGGCGGCGGTACGTTCCTGGCCGCCACCCTGATTTTTGTAAAAAAGTATTCTATAAAACATCCCGGAAATCTGTTTCCGGCAAGGTCCTCCTGCGCATCATTGTTGACGACAAAGGACCTTTTTCATACATGGAAAAAGGGGAGTTTCCAATATTTCCCCGTAAAAAGAGACGAAACCGCCTGTAAAACAAGGCGGTTTTGTAATTGCAAAGAAGTTATTATGCCTTTCCGGATGAACCGAATTCACGGATTTTTCCGATCACTGTTTCTTTAATCGCATCACGGCCAGGCCCTAAATATTTGCGCGGGTCGTACATTTCCGGATTAGCGGCCAAGACCTCGCGAATTTTTTTGGTTTGTGCGATTTGGTTTTCCGTATTAACATTTATTTTCGCAGTACCCAGGGAAATAGCCTTTTGGATATCCTTCGTCGGAATTCCGGTTCCTCCATGGAGAACGAGAGGTACTCCAGTGAGATCCCTGATTTCTTCCATTTCTTTGAATCCCAGTTTAGGCTCTCCTTTATATGGTCCGTGTACAGAACCAAGTGCAGGAGCAAGACAATCGATTCCGGTCCGCTCTACTAATTCTTTACACTCCTGCGGATTAGCATAAATAATACCTTCTCCGACCACGTCATCTTCTTGCCCGCCGACAATTCCCAACTCCGCTTCCACGGATACTCCTTTGGCATGGGCATATTCGACTACTTGGGAAGTAATTTTAACGTTTTCTTCGAAGGGCTTATGAGAAGCATCAATCATAACGGAAGTAAAACCGGCATCAACAGCTGCTTTACATTTTTCAAAGCTGGAGCCATGGTCCAAATGTATGGCCACAGGAACAGTAATGTTATAGTCCATCATCAGTCCCTCGACCATTTTTACTACCGTATTAAAGCCGCCCATATAGCGCCCCGCACCCTCTGAAACTCCAAGAATGACAGGGGATTTTTCTTCTTCAGCGGCGAGAAGAATGGCTTGGGCATACTCAAGATTATTAATATTAAATTGCCCGACTGCATAACCCTCGTCTCTTGCTTTAATAAGCATTTCTTTCATTGAAACTAAAGGCATGTCCCTTCCTCCTTTTATGGGTAAAAATCCTTAAGGGTCATATCCCCCTAAAGTCTTCCCCAACTTCATACAAGTATGTAAAAAGAATTCTGCCTTTCCGAAGAAAACCACGAATTCACTTGTATCATATCAGATTGAAAAGGAAATTTCTATGCTTCTCCCGCACTTAAGGACAGGAATATTTCCACAAAATAACGTGAAATGCAGGCAGGCCGTCTCTTCCCTTATTCGAAATTATTTTTCCACCGGCTTTGCCACGGCGATATATTTACGGACCGCTTCGCGAATATCATCTATGTCAAACGGTTTGGCAAAATGGGTCAATGCCCCAAGATCCTTCGCTTCCTGGATCATATCCAATTCCCCGTATGCCGTCATAATAATAACCCGTATTTCCGGTTCAATTTCCTTCATCCGTTTTAAAATTTCAATGCCATCCATTCCCGGAATTTTCATATCAAGAAGAACCAGCTCCGGGTAATGCTTCCGGACAATTTCCAGTGCCTGCTGTCCATTTGCCGCCTGGAATGTTTTGTAGCCTTCTTTTTGAAAAATTTCATTCAAAAGAATGCGGATGCCAAATTGGTCATCAACAATTAACAGTTTTCCTTTCATATCACCTTGCCACCTCTTTGTAATTTTTTACAAGTTGAACTTTGATTTATGGAAAGTTGTATTATTTTCGAATCACTCAGGACATTGCAGCCATCCTGTCGTTTTTCTTCTTTGGATTCGGAAATGAAAAATATGAAACTATCAAAATATGCAAATATGTAAGTATGCATTTATGTAATTATTGTATTTGCGTTACGGCGGGAATGTGTAAATACGAAATTACGGAAATGTGGTATTTTTTTGACAATATGCCCATCCTTCTATTTCTATTCAAACAACGGAAATTCCTTCTCTCATTTTACAATTTTATTGTTTAGCCGGATTTAAAATTACTTCTTGAAAAGAAAAAAACAAATTAGGGCTCTTTTTTGGAAAGGCAGTGCTTGGAACAGGAACTGAAAAAGCTAATTGAAGCCCGTTTTGGGTAAGCGCCGTTTGGAATGGGATCCAAAACGGCATATTAGATCCCATCGGGAGCGAGTTACCCCCGGTATGGGATCTAAAACAGCATATTAGATCCCGTTGGGGACGAGTTACTCCCGGTATGGGATCTAAAACAGCATATTAGATCCCATGTGGAACGAGTTAACCCCAATATGGGAGCCAAAATAGCATATTAGATCCCGTTGGGAGCGAGATTTCCCCGGCACGGGAGCCAAAATGACATATTAGATCCCGTTGGGAGCGAGATTTCCCCGGTACGGGATCCAAAACGGCATATTAGATCCCGTTGGGAGCGAGTTACTCCCGGTATGGGATCTAAAACAGCATATTAGATCCCATTCGGAGAGAGTTACTCCCGGTAAGGGATCCAAAAGAACAAATTGGATCCCATGCGGAACGAGCTAATCCCGGTAAGGGATCCAAAATGACATATTAGATCCCGTTGGGAGCGAGTTTCTCCCGGTACGGGATCCAAAACGGCATATTAGATTCCGTTGGGAGCGAGCTTTCCCCGGCACGGGATCCAAAATGACATATTAGATCCCGTTGGGAGCGAGTT
>JANWJP010000038.1 GCA_025451895.1 Robertmurraya sp. | reverse complement strand
TCGTGTTGGCATGAGGAGGCCCGGCTCTCACCCGCGGACCGTGCGTGCTTGTAACGGAAATAAACAACCAAATTTAACAAAGCCAAAAATAAAAATTGGATTATTAAAGAACAAAAATGGGAAAAATACCACCAAAGTCTTTCCCTATTTGCAATCAGGGGACTTGGACTTTTAATATATTTATTCAGAAAAAATTAGATTTTCATAAACCTGTCGGGGTGAAAGCCATGCCGCACAGAATCTATTCAGGCTTTAACAGGCTCCCCTTTTTTCTGCGTATATTTTTGATTGCCATCACTTTAATCATTTTTTTCGGCGTGCTTATTTTTATAATCGAACCAAATACATTCAAGACTCCTTTTCACGGGATTTGGTGGGCAATCATTACGGCATCAACTGTCGGATACGGTGACCTGGTGCCCGAGACCGTTGCCGGAAAGATAACCGGAATAATGCTAATTCTATTTGGGGCCGGTTTTATATCCACTTATATTGTCTCTTTGGCAAAATCCGCATTTGCCAGACAGGATGCCTTTTTGGAAGGGAAAATTATGTTCAAAGGAAAAGATCATACAATAGTCATTGGTTGGAACGAACGGGCAAAGGAAATTATTTTAAAGCTTTTAAAAAACAAAATCCATCCACCTGTAATTCTTATTGACGGAACTTTAAAAGCGAATCCGTTAAAAAATGAGCATGTCCACTTTATCCGGGGCCCCGGTCATGCTGATGAAGTGCTTAACCGCGCAAATCTTGGAAAAGCCAAAAAAGTGGTCATTACGGCTGATCAAAATAAAGACGAACTGCAAGCTGATATGCACACAATTTTAACCCTTCTCGCCGTTAAAGGATTAAATCCCAATGTCCACTGCATCGCCGAGATCCTTACCTCCGAACAGGCGGAAAATGCAAAGCGGGCCGGAGCCGATCAAATTATTCGCTCAAACTTAATCACAAGCTCTGTCATTCTCAACTGTTTATCAGGAGAATCAAAAGTAGATTCATTGGTTGATCTCCTTGAACAATTGCACGGAAGCAAACTTCACTTCCGGACTTCCCTGCCCTTTGTCGGTATGGATTTTGCCCGGGCAAATCAAAGCCTGCTGGAAGAAAACTGCCTGTTGCTTGGTGTAAAAAGAGGAGCGGATACTTATGTCAATCCCCCGCAGCCGTTTGTAATAAAAAAACGTGATATACTCCTTGTTCTTGCGAATTAGACCTCTATCCAACCGGCAATGCGCAAATCAACAGGATTTGAACAAGAATGTTCTTAAGCAAATATTCTCCTCCGCTGACCCCACATAAAGCATTAGGACACAGACTGCTTTACACACTTGTTAACGGACTGTCTTCCGGCAGTCCGTTTTTCTCTTTCAGTAAATGCGTAATTACAAGAAACTTTCATGCAACTGAATATCTCTGCCCTCGGGAGGCCTGCGTCCCACACTCTCAGTTGCCAATGGAATACCTCAGCTGGATCGGCAGGGAAAAAAGACCTTACAGATTGAAATTCTGTCCGGCATATCACAACGTAGCAAACCTCCTGATAAATAACAGAATAAACAACCCCTGAACCGAACTCTCTGTGAAACATGTTGTGAAACAAGATTTTTCGACAGGTGACAGGCACCTAAAAAAACAAGTGGAGCGAAAACATACATAATTGTTTTTCTCCACTTGTTTTCAATTAAGTAAGTGTTGATAGATAAGTTGCGGCTGCCCGCACCATCTTCTCCCGGTTCACAAAACGATGTCATGAGAACCTCAAATTCTGTTTATTATTTTAACCTTTTCTCCAGTTCTGCTTTCTTTTCCTCAAAGCCCGGTTTGCCAAGGAGGGCAAACATATTCACCTTGTACGCCTCCACTCCCGGCTGATCGAATGGATTGACACCGAGCAAATAACCGCTCATGGCACAAGCCTTTTCAAAGAAATAAACCATATAGCCAAAATGATACTCATCAAGAGCAGGGACGGATACGATAAGATTCGGAACTCCTCCGTCCGTATGGGCAAGGAGTGTCCCCTCAAAAGCCTTGTCATTAACAAAATCAACCGTTTTGCCGGCCAAATAATTGAGACCGTCCAAATCCTTGTCCTCAGCTTCAATCGTCAACCCGCGCCGCGGCTTTTCCACTTTAATCACTGTTTCAAACAGATCGCGCCTGCCCTCTTGAATATACTGCCCCAACGAGTGAAGATCGGTGGAAAAGTTCGCCGAAGCCGGAAAAATTCCCTTTTGATCTTTTCCTTCACTTTCGCCGTACAACTGCTTCCACCATTCAGCAAAATATTGAAGCGCCGGCTCGTAATTGACGAGCATTTCAATCGTTTTTCCTTTGTTATACAGGATATTCCTGACAGCTGCATACTGATAAGCGGGATTTTCATCAAGCTCCGATTTGCTGAAATCTTCACGGGCATCGGCCGCTCCCTTCATCATGGCCTGGATATCTGCACCGCTTACGGCAATCGGGAGAAGTCCAACTGCTGTCAGAACCGAATATCTTCCGCCGATGTCATCAGGAATAACAAAAGTCTCATAGCCTTCTTCATTTGCCGATGTTTTTAAGGCGCCCTTTGCTTTATCAGTTGTCGCATAAATCCGTTTCCGCGCTTCTTCCGCTCCGTATTTTTCTTCAAGAATTTTGCGGAAAATCCGGAAAGCAATCGCCGGTTCTGTCGTCGTTCCCGACTTGGAGATCACGTTGATGGAAAAATCCTTTCCCTCCAATAAATCAATAATGTCCATCATATAGGTTGAGCTGATATTATTGCCTGCAAAAATAATTTGCGGACTGCGGCGCTTTTCTTTTGGAAGGACATTGTAAAAACTGTGTTGCAGCATTTCAATCGCAGCCCGGGCCCCAAGATACGAACCACCGATGCCAATCACCAGCAGCACATCTGAATCATTTCGAATTTTTTCGGCTGCCTTTTCAATGCGGGAAAATTCTTCCTGATCATAGTTTACGGGTAAATCGATCCAGCCCAAATAATCACTGCCTGCTCCGGTTTTTTCATGCAGGGAATGGTGGGCAACCTTAACAAAATCGCGCAAATAAGTCAATTCATGTTCAGCAAAAAAACTGCCGGCTTTTGAATAATCAAAACGAAACTTAGACATTTTAAGCCTCCCAATTATTTATGTAAAAATCGTTGCATTCGGCACTGCTGCATTCATAAGTTATTATCGGTTGTTTCCCAAAACTTAATCCTATTTCTGAAAAGAACAGAATTTTTCTCTATAAAGACGCCCGGTAAATAGCAAGAACATCCTCCCGGTTCAGCTTCTTAAAGCGGCCGAATTCTCCATTCGCCATGGCTTTTTCAACCAAAAGTCCGAGCTTGCTGTCATCAATGCCATAATCCGCCAGCCTCGCCGGAGCACCGATGCTGTCCCAGAATTCGCGGAGTTTGTCAATCCCTTCGAGTCCCGTCTCGACATCTGTTTTTCCGGCCGGATCAACGCCAAACACACGGACAGCCAGTTGTTTAAAACGCTCTGGTTTTACATGAATCGTATGCCTCATCCAGTTCGGAAAAAGAATCGACAATCCCCCTCCGTGGGGAATATCGTAAACGGCAGAAACAGCATGCTCAAGATTATGTGTTGTCCAATCACCTTTGAATCCCATCGACAGCATGCCATTTAAGGCCATCGTTCCCAAATATAAAATCGTTGCCCGATGCTCATAGTTTTCCAGGTCCTCAAGCAGTTTTGGCGCTGTTTCCATGGCTGTGATCAACAATGATTCACACATACGGTCCTGCAAAAGAGTGTTTTTCTCTAAATGAAAATAATGTTCAAACACATGAGACATCATATCAACAATACCATAAATTGTCTGTTCTTTTGGAACTGTATATGTATAAACCGGATCGAGAATGGAAAATTTCGGATAAACCTTCGTGCTTCCCCATCCGTATTTTTCATTCGTTTCCCAGTTTGTAATTACCGCGTTCGGATTCATTTCCGAACCGGTTGCAGCCAATGTTAAAACGGTACCGAAAGGAAGGGCATCACGGACAGCTGCTTTCTTCGTCACAATATCCCACGGGTCACCGTCATATTTTGCACCCGCAGCAATGGTTTTTGTACAATCGATCACACTGCCACCGCCAACTGCCAAAAGAAAATCAATTTTTTCTTTCCGGCAAATGTCAATTCCTTTCCGCACGGTGGTAATTCGCGGATTGGGTTCCACTCCTCCGAGTTCAAAAACATTTCCATCTATTTCACTTAACAGAGAAACAACCTCTTCATAAAGTTCATTGCGCTTGATACTGCCTCCGCCGAAAACTAGCAAAATATTCTTTCCATATTTGGGTACTTCCCTTTTTAACATTTCTAACTGGCCTCTGCCAAAAAGCAATTTGACAGGGTTCCAAAAAATAAAATTTTCCACATGGCTCTCCCCCTTTACTAATATTATCCTTAAACTCCTATTTTATTGCAAAGCATAAAGGAGGACTTTTACTTTCTGCACACAGACTCCTTTTGAATCCGGTCTTAAGTATAAAGCAGCGGCCTTTTCAACAAAATATATAAAAAAGAGTAATCAGGGAGGTGTCTTCAATGAGCGCTTTGCAACGGATTGCATTGCTCTTGACCATTATCGGAGCTATCAACTGGGGACTTATCGGCTTTTTAAAATTCGACCTGGTCGCATCAATTTTCGGCGGACAAAGCTCCATACCGGCAAGAATCATTTACAGTCTGGTCGGCCTTGCGGGTCTCATAAATTTAGGTCTCCTGTTTAAAGGTAATGAAAACTTCGAAAGGGAGCCCCGTGCCGAAGGGGCCCAGTGAAACCTTTTAACGAAAAACATCCTTGCACAATTCTGCAAGGATGTTTTTTATCCCTATTTAATTTTCCAACACTTTCCTGATCCGGATAAAGGCCCAATCAAGTTCTTCTTTTTTAATAATCAGGGGAGGAGCCAGCCGAATCACATTTTCCCGGGTTTCTTTGCAAAGAAGTCCTTTATTTTTCAGCTTCTCACAAAACGGACGGGCGGGTTTCGTCAGTTCAATCCCGATAAATAACCCTTTGCCGCGAATCTCCTTAATATAAGGACTGGAGATGGTCTTCAATTTGTTCAAGAAATATTCCCCCGATTCCAGAGAACGGCCGGGCAGGTCCTCATCAACAATGACCTCAAGGGAAGCAAGCGAAACAGAACATGCCAACGGATTTCCTCCAAAAGTAGAGCCGTGGGAACCGGGATTAAAAACATCCAGTACTTCTTTGTCTGCCGCCACGCAGGAAATCGGGAACACACCGCCGCCAAGAGCCTTGCCTAATATATACATATCAGGTTTGACTCCTTCCCAGTCACAGGCAAACATTTTCCCGGTACGTCCCAGCCCGGTTTGAATTTCATCGGCAATCAAGAGAACCTTATTCTTTGCACAAAGTTCATGCGCTTTCTGTAAATATCCGGCCGGAGGAATAATAATTCCAGCTTCTCCTTGAACAGGTTCGACTAAGAACGCAGCCGTATTAGGAGTAATTGCTTGTTCCAGTGCAAGAATATCTCCGTACGAAACTAAAGTAATACCCGGAAGCATTGGTCCAAAACCGCGCCGGTATTCCTCTTCTGAGGACAAAGAAACGGCCGTCATTGTCCTGCCGTGAAAATTTCCGCGGCAGGCAATGATTTCCGCTTGATCCTCCGGTACTCCTTTTACTTCATAAGCCCAGCGCCGCGCAGCTTTTACAGCTGTTTCAACCGCCTCTGCCCCGCTGTTCATCGGCAAAACCATATCTTTGCCTGTCAGAGTTGCAACTTTTTCATACCATGGACCAAGCCGGTCATTGTGAAAAGCCCGCGATGTTAATGTAATCCGATCCGCCTGGCTTTTAAGGGCAGCTATAATTTTCGGATGCCGGTGGCCCTGATTTAACGCGGAATAAGCACTTAACATATCCATATATCTATTTCCTTCCGGATCCCAGCACCAAATGCCCTCCGCCCTAGAAAGAACGACGGGCAACGGCTGATAGTTTCTGGCACCAAACTTTTCCGTTTTCATCATCATTTCTTGTGAAGAAAGTTCCTTCATCCTGTCCGCTCCTTCCGCTCTCTCCTTTTAAAAAACAAGACCGCTTCAACAAGAAAGGCCTCCTATCAGGAAGCACAGCAGAAATTTAATACCTTTCTGAAATGGTCTTGGCCTGCATATGAAGAAGTAAATAATCCGGGCCGCCTGCCTTGGAATCGGTGCCTGACATATTATAACCGCCGAATGGCTGATATCCGACAACCGCCCCTGTACAGCCGCGATTAATATATAAATTTCCGACATGGAAATCCTCTTTCGCTTTCTCAATATTGAGCCGATTTTTTGATATTACGGAACCGGTCAGCCCATACTCAGTGTTATTGGCAATTTCAATTGCTTCATGGAAATTATTCGCTTTTGAAAAAGCAACAACAGGTCCGAAAATTTCCTCCTGCATAATTCTTGCTTTCGGATCGACATGAGCAAATATGGTAGGTTTAATAAAATATCCTTTTGAATTATCTCCCTCTCCACCGGTCATAAGGCTGCCTTCAGTTTTACCAATTTCCATGTAACCCATAATTTTCTTAAATGCTTCCCCGTTTATCACAGGACCCATAAAATTCTCAGGATCCGCCGGGTCCCCGCAAGTCAATTGTTTTGTCAGGTAAATAGTCCGTTCCAACACGTCATCGTATACGTCCTTAACAACTACCGCACGGGAACAGGCCGAGCATTTCTGTCCGGAAAAACCAAAAGCGGAAGAAACAATAGCTTGTGCCGCCAAATCCAGATCCGCTTCTTTGTCGACTACAATTGTATCCTTTCCGCCCATTTCCGAAATGACCCGTTTCAACCAAATCTGACCGTTGTGAACCTTGG
>JANWJP010000037.1 GCA_025451895.1 Robertmurraya sp. | reverse complement strand
TGCGCCATATTGGGGAGGGCGCCGCAGGTTGGACAATATTCCTTTTTCCAGCCCTGCTTTTCCTCCCATTCCATGATTTCAGGCAAATACGGTTTGATTGCATGAGCAATGGCTGTCCAGCCTAAAAATCTTACCATGCCTGCATTTAAATCAAATTCATCCGCTGCTGCAGAAAGAGCTTGAAGATCATTTTGTATCAATGACTTAATCACTGTTGCAGCAAGATCATTGTTTTTTAATAAAGCTTTCTGCAAAATCAGGCAATTTTCTCTAAAAGGCTGCGGTACTTCCTCATATTCTGCAAGCCCGGACAGTGCTTCGAATGCCTGACAAGCAGCGTCTGTAAAAGGCTCAACGAATGATTCGCATTTAAAAAGGGGAATGCCCCTTTGAAATTCTTCTTTTGCCGAATTAAGAGTTTCCAGCTCACCCCTCTCAACTTGTACGTTCTCCAAAATCGAGTCGATGAGCAAATGAAACTGTCCTAATTCTTTTAAAAACGGGCGTTCTCTGATCCATTCATTTGCAAGTGTTTGAAATTTTGTCATTATGAGTCCCATCCCATTCTTTTTTATGCTTTTCTCACATTTACAAGACATGCTTTCGTTTCTTGAATCCAAGTGTTCGGATCTCCGGCGTCAATTGTGAGAAGGTTTGTACTGGCCGCCTGGCTGAGGCCTTTATAACCCCAGTTGTACGGCATCCAGACAACGATGACTTCTTCGCCGTTGATCTGTAAGGTTTGCAAACGTTTTGTTACCATTGCTTTTACTTCGATTTCACCACGGGCAGAGCTTACGTAGACACGGTCTCCGTTTTTGACGTTCAATTTTTTAGCCAGCTTTTCAGGCATTTCAATATACGTTTCCTTAACCAATTCGTTCAGCCAAGGAATATTCCGGGTCACTGAACCAGCACACCAATGTTCGGCAATACTTGATGTACAAAGAACGTACGGGAAGTCTTTCTTCGTGCCGATTGGCTGCTTCGATTCAATCCGCGGATAAATTAGACATGGGTTAATTGGTACATTCGGATGGAGGATATTCTCCGTCGGACTCTCCACCGGCTCATAGAATTCTGGCAACGGACCGTCTGCCGGAGTGGCTGATGAATCTCTCGGCAAAGAACCATGAGACAGATCCGGATCCTTATAGGTGTTGGCAATTAAACGTCCAATTCCTTCACCGGTCATCCGGAACGGTTTTTGTCCATTGGCTGTATCCGGTCCATCATTTACATTCGGCACGTCCGGAGTATCGTAGCCTGTCCATTTGCCTTGGACTTCATCCCACCAGACGATTTTATTCTTTTCGTCAAACGGTTTTCCGTTAGCGTCACAGGAAGCGCGGTTGTAAAGAATCTTCATATTGCCCGGCCAGCTCCATGCAAATCCCGGATAAATTCCCATTCCGCCCGGGTCATTTTGATTATCCTTGCGCTTCGAGTTATTTCCTTGTTCAGTGAATACGCCGGCATACAACCAGTTACCTGCAGAAGTGGAACCGTCTGCCTGTAAGGCTCCGATACCTGTTAACAGTTTGCCGGTTTTTAAGTCATAGCCGTTGATTTCTTTAAGAACGGCGTCAGCCATATTTTTCTTCGGATAGTTCCAAATCAATTTCTTAATGATTTCATCTTTCGGATCGGATGAGTCCTTATAGAGATCTCTGACTTTCCTGAAAATTAAGTCGTGCATTTCCAGGTCGCTCTTCGCTTCTCCGACAGGTTTAATTCCTGTGTAACGCCATTGCACGAGGCGGCCGGAGTTGGAGAGAGAGCCTTCTTTTTCCAGGAATGATGCAGCAGGAAGGAAAATGACCTCTGTATCAATTTTTGACGGATCCGTTCCCGGTCTTTCCCAGAAGGCTGCTGTTTCTGTCATGAACAAATCAGCAACAACGAGCATATCGAGCTTTGATAATGCCTCATAAACAATTTCAAGGTTCGGGCTTGTCACCGCCGGGTTTTGTCCCATGACATACAGGAATTTCATTTTTTCCTCAATGGCTGTTTCAAATATACGATAGATGGAGTAGTTTTTCCGTTTATCCATCTTCGGAAGCCAGCCGTAACCAAAATCATTTTGCGGTGTAGCATTCTCACCAAACCATGCCTTCAGAAGGTTCACAAAGAATTTCTGTCTGAATGTGCCGTTGCTTTGTGCCCATACATCCAATGATGTTTGGGTGGAATTCGGCCAATTCAGATATCCCGGAGCATAGTTGAACAGAACTGCAAAGTCTGTAGCTCCCTGAACATTTGGCTCACCACGCAGAGCATTAATGCCGGATCCCGGTTTACCAACGTTTCCAAGCAATAATTGCAGAACACCGAAGGAACGGATGTTTTGCACACCAACCGTATGCTGGGTCATTCCGAGGGCATACAAAATGGTTCCCGGTCTGTTATTTACTAATGTATCCGCAATCAGCTTGATTTTTTCAACCGGAATTCCTGAAATACTGGAAGCCGTTTCAAATGTGTACCGTTTATAGAATTTTTTCAAATGTGAAAAAACGGAATTCGGATCGTCAAGGTTGCTGGCCTTTAACGGTTTTCCGTTGCTGTCTAACTGGTAACCCCAAGTACTGTTATCGTATTTATGGGTTTCCTCATTGTATCCGGAAAATAAACCATCTTCAAAAGTGAAATTCTCATTTGTCAATAAAGCAGCGTTTGTATGAGTTTTTACAAATTCTTCATCATACAAGTTATTTTCTAAAATATAATTAATGATTGAGTTCAAAAAGGCGATATCTGTACCTGGACGAATCTGCGCATAGATATCGGCGACCTTTGACGTTCTTGTAAAGCGGGGGTCAACATGAATGACAATGGCCCCTTTTTCTTTTGCGCGCATAATCCACTTCATGGCCATGGAGTGGTTTTCCGCACAGTTACTGCCTTCTATTAAGAGTACTTTTGCATGCTGGAGATCCAGCCAGTGATTGGTCATGGCACCACGACCGAACGAAGCCGACAAACTGCCGACTGTAGGACTGTGTCATAATCGGGCCTGGTGCTCGATGTAGGTCGCCCCTAAAGCTCGGGCCATCTTCACGAAGGTATATGTTTCTTCGTTAGTGGTTTGAGCACCACCAATAAAGCCAAGGGCTTCGGTACGGTTGGCCGGATATTCTTCATCTCCGTCAACGTCCTTATCAATCCAATTTTCATCGCGAATTTGTTTCATTTTCTTGGCAACACGTTCAATCGCTTCATCCCAACTGATTTCCTCCCATTTGTTTGAGCCGGGAGCACGATATAAAGGTGTTTTTACTCTTTGATCAGAGTTTGGCACGACAGACATGGACGCACCCTTACTGCAAAGGGCTCCTTCGTTAATAATGTGATCCGGATCCCCTTCCAGGTTAATGAGTTTACCGTCTTTAACATGACAGATCATTCCGCATCCGACAGAGCAGAATGTACAAATGGATGTAAACTCCTTCGAGTTCTTAAGCTTGAACTCTTTCGTTGAAGCTTTCACTTGTTTCATGTCGAATCCGAGCTCAACTAGTGCCAGAGTGGCTCCAACGGCACCGGTGAGCTTTACGAATTCTCTTCGATTCAGCTTCATGTCTTAACCCCCCTAAACGAGTTGATAAATGTTAGATAAATATGTTTTTGGACTGGCAGATTCACAGCACTTAACAAAACAATCCGCCTATGTCTTTTTTGACATATCATTAACGCAGATGATCCTAAACTCACATTCTTTTGGGAAAGGCCAAAATTACAAAGTTTATAAGTCCTTCGGGTTTAGAATCACTAATTTTTGTTAAGTTTTGTGATAAAAATCTACCTATGGACAAAAAAATGTCACATATTATTCAAGTCCATTATAATTCAGTTTTGCGGAAAGATTTTTACAACTTTGTTACAAAAGCATGAACATTGTTAAAACTCTATAAAGATATAATATTTAGATTGATTTTTCATATTATACCCCCACCTGTATTTACCGCTTGCTGAAAGTCATTAACACTATTAAATACTTGTTTATGCAGTTGTTCGACATCTGAAATTACCGTTAAATAGAATTTTTTATTTAATTTTTTCCAATAATTAATGTCTTTTTTAGAATTTACAAAAAATTATATCAGAAAACATAATTATGGAAACCGGGAAGCTCTGATAAATCTGTCGTTGTTTTTCGGAAAAAGTATTTAGAAAACGGGCATATACAGAATTCGGAATGGCCCTATACTTTCAGTAAGAATATATAAGAATTTATTTATATAATCCGCCACACCATACTCTGTTTTTTTAATTTTGTTCCACCAATTATCTGCCGGGGAACACTTATCCTCCGGTCCTGTTCACCGGCTTAAAAATTTTGAAGCCTGGTTTTCCCCAAACTTTGCTTTATCAGGTTGCATTATATTTGAACCTTCTCGAGGATTATTGGTTTTGATACTTCATTTCAGCTTTCTTTTACTTTGCTTAATCGAATGAATCGAATGCCGAAATACCGGTTAACCGGTATCATTGGGATTGAAATTAATGATGAATGGCGGAAGCCGGCTGGAGGAAGATACGTCCAACAAAACTGGACTATTTTTAACAAAAAGACTAGCAGAATTACAAAAGGCAGCGCAACTTATTCCGGCAAAAGCAACTAATGGATACATAGAAGAGAAATGACTGCGGGAAAGATGAACTTAAAAAACAACCCAAACAGGAATGAGGAAGTCGTAAAAATTAATATGTACATGTATTTTACAGTCACGCCTGCATCTTCAGAAATTGAACCGTCAACCCTAAATGCCTGCGGGAAATACGGGCACCAAGAAAAAATAAGAAGGACACCCTTATAGGGAAATATACCGAAGAACCTTCATTTGGATCTCCATTTCTTTGATCAAGATTTCGGAAATTGGACATACCAACATGTAAGTGCCAGTTTTTCAATACTAGAGCCAAATGAATGAACCGGTAAAATGTTCTCGCATTTTTTGGTATAAGCTCGACGAAAATGCACGAACCTTAAATTTATATTAACTTGAACAATACATAAAAAAGCCCGGGAACCGCCGTGATGCGATTTTTCCGGGCTTTGGCTTCAGGCCTTATTTTTCTATTAAATGCTTAGATGCTCATTCCCACACGGGCGCCTTCATAGATTGCTTCTAATGCGGTGCGGACTTGCTTGGCATCACCAATTACATAAACTTCTTTTGCAAGACTTTCTACATTTTCAAATGGCTGTACAGACTTGGAACCGACAGCAAAAACAATATTGTCAAAGCCTTCGAGTTTGAGTTCTTCGCCGTCTTTTTCAACAATGACAGTTGTGCCGTCAATTTCCTTCACTGTTGTATTTGTGTAGACTTCCACGCCTTCTTCTTTATAGCGCTTCAAGAGATTTGCCCTTACTGTCATGTACAAATCTTCCGCAATGCCGTTCTTCATTTCCACAACAGCGACGCGTTCGCAATAGTCTTTGCAGAATTCTGCCGTTTCTGCTCCAACCATTCCTCCGCCGATGACTAAAGCGCTGTTGCCCAAAATGCCTTTACCTGTCAAAACATCATTAGCCAGGTATACATTTGGAGCATCACTGCCCGGAATGTTCAGTTTAAACGGTTGTGCTCCTGTGGCAACGATTAATACATCCGGCTTTTCTTCTTTTAAGAATTCAGTCGTTACTTCTTTATTGAACACCATTTTAACGCCATATTTTTCGCACATATGTTTAAAATGACG
Organism: Robertmurraya sp.; assembly: GCA_025451895.1. Classification (GTDB taxonomy): domain Bacteria; phylum Bacillota; class Bacilli; order Bacillales; family Cytobacillaceae; genus CALKIU01. The sequence goes on along the minus strand of JANWJP010000037.1, from coordinate 3,940 downwards.
AATTGGACGTGTTAGTTCTTGTTTGAATGGAGGGTAGGCCCCAATGAGAAGCTGTCCGCCGACTTTGTTGACATCATTTTTTTCGTAAAGAGTGACATCATGACCTCTTTTAGCAGCAACCCATGCTGCTTGCATTCCACCCATACCGGCACCAACAACAATAACCTTCTTCGGAGTTTCGGCGTCATCGTACTGAACGTCTTTCCGGTTATTACTGAAAGGATTGTACATACAGGATACGCCCCAGTCTCCTTCGAGAAGCGTGTCATGATCGTTAAAGGTCATACATCTTTGTGTACAGCCGATACAAGGAACGATATCCATTAATTCTCCGCCGGCAAGCTTATTCGGATACTCAGGGTCTGCGATGGATTGACGTCCCAAGCAAACAAAGTCAGTATCACCGCGTGCAATCGCTTGTTCTACAACCAGCGGATCGGAAAAACGTCCGGCCAGCATAACAGGAATGTTTACTGCTTCACGAATGCGGCGGCAGGCTCTCCAGTTCCAGCCCTGCGGAACATCCGTCGGCGGTACGATATCCTCCCATGAACCGTAAGTCCCGGCTGAAATATTTAAAGCATCCGCTCCGTAGTCTTCCATCATGCGTGCAAAAACAACCGCGTCATTTTCAGTAATGCCTCCGAGACGGCCTTCAATGGAATCAAGACGGACAATAATCGCAAAGTCCGGACCGCACGCTTTACGGATTCCTTCGATAACCAATCTGTGGAAATAGGCACGGCCTTCATAACCGCCGCCAAATTCATCGACACGCTTATTCGTTCTCGGGCTCATAAATTGCAATCCCATATAGCCGTGTGCACAATGGAACTCCACTCCGTCAAAACCTGCCTTTTGACAACGGACAGCTGCCTGGATATAGTTGTCCGCCAACTCATAGCATTGTTCTGTCGTTAACTCATTCACCGGTTCACGATAAACAACAGATGGGATTGGAGAAACTGCAATTGGAGTTTGACCAATCATTTGACTTGTTGTTTCGCGGCCGGCATGGTGCAATTGCACAAATGCTTTTGCTCCCCCGTTATGAATGGCGTTTGCCAGCATTCTTAAACCAGGCAAATATTTGTCATCGTAAAGCTTTGGTTCAGCAGGCATTCCCATGGCTCTGTCGTCCACGGCAGCAATTTCAGTAATAACGAGACCGAAGCCGCCTTTTGCACGGGCACCGTAATAATCACAGGCCATTTTTCCAATCGAGCCGTCTTCTTCACACATGGCAGAGTCCATTGCGGGAACGACCAGTCTGTTTTTGATTAAAACATTACCAATATACATCGGTGAGAAAACTGATTCAAAGTTCATGATTATACCCCGTTTCTGTCAAAACTTGAGTTAGATGTTTTTTACATCTTCATTATACGGAGTTTGTGAAATATTGAACATGGAAGAAATGTAGAAAACAACCTTTCAATTTGTGCATTTTGACAGGGGGACAGATGCAACCGGGAGTTGACTGTTTTTTTATAGTAAAATAGGAAAAATATTTATTTTTGGTTGTTGGCAAGATATAGTTAGAATAGACTTTTTGCAGAAATATGGGGGAATGGCCATGGAGAAAAGCAAGCCCGATTTATATAAATTGTTTTTATCGTATATTGAAAAGCCCGGTTTTACTCCAATTATCCGCGGGGCAAGCGCCATTTGCCGTGCGCCGGTAATTTTTACGGATGTCAATTATCAGTTAATTGCCCAATACCCGAACCACCCCATTGGCGATATTGTCTTTGATACTTATTTGGAGGAGCATGAACTCCCTATTGAGATCATTGCCGACTACCAGAAAGCCTATTTAAATGAATCAGGAAAGCATTATGCCCCTTTTTATCAGGAAGAAGGAATTGTCGGGAAGTGGCCGAGGGTGTTTGCGGAGGTTTTTTCAGAAAATAAAACGCTTGGACATATTGCCTTGTTTGTAAAAAAAGAGGATTTTACCCCGTGGCATTTGGAAGCAGCTCAAATTCTTTGTGATGTCTTAAAAACTAAGATGCTGTTGACAACTGAGCCCGGCCTGGACCAATCTAAATTTCTAAAGATTCTCCTGAGCGACTCGGCTTCTTTTTTAACAAAAGAAAAATCCATCAATGCATTAAATGAACAATTGAAAAATCCCGGGATGCTGCTTGTTTTCCCCATTGCTGCCAATAAAGCGGAGCGGGCCTTCGCCAATATGGCGACAGATTATTGCAAACGCCACTTTCCAAAAAGCATTCCGGTTATACATGAAACAAATTTTGTTGTTCTGTTGCCCAATGAACCGAATGTGCCCTTTACTGTTTTAAAAGAATATGCCGGACAAATCTCGTCCTTCTTTGGGCAATATCCAATTAAAGGCGGTGCTGTGTATCCGATAAACGATTATTTTAATTTGAATCGGTCCTATCATCAGGCCCTTTTGACTGCCCTGCTGAACAGGGAGTTGGATTCCGCCGGGCTGCTTTTTTCAGATGACGCCATGCTTGAACCATTATACCAATACGTTGCCCGGATGCCCGAATGTTCTGCTTTTATTCACCCTTTGCTTGGGACTGTCAAAAAATATGATATGCATAACAACACAGACTATTATGCAACCTTACAGGCATACTGCGAGCATCTGTTCAAGAAAAATGACACAGCGGAAGCCCTTCATATCCACCGCAACACATTATTGTACCGGCTGCAAAAAGTAAATGAGCTTTTTGACATTGATATCACAGACAAGAATGTCCTCGAGCATTTATTTATCAGCTTTAAGTTTCTTAAGTACACGGAGAGCCGGTGAGTGGAGTGAGGATGTTTAGCTCAGGGTGCTGAGGGAAGTTGGGAAAAAGAAGGTTTTTTAAGCTAGTGGATTAGGGGGCTGGGGTGAGCGGTTGTATTTGGGTGTGTTCCATCTGTGTATTGTTTTTGCACTTAAGTATTTCAAATGAATGGTTGATTTTGATTCCCGGCTGCCGTATGTTAATAGTGGTGAGTTTTATTTTCAGAAAATAAAAAATTCCATACCCCTTTGAGCTGAAAAGAGAATTCGGGGACGGTTAGGTAAGATATATTAGGGCAGGAGCATCGGTTATATGGAAAATATTTTTATGTTTGTTATTTTGATAATGATCGTGATCAAGAACATATCATCCAACAGAGATTTATTGAGGAAGCTGTCAGTAGTACAAATTTTTGGAGTAGGTTTTTCCTATGTTGCAACCGTTGTTTTAGCCGGTTTAGTAATCTATTACGGCGGAAATTGGCTTGCCGGATTTTTTTCCAACGGGATTATAAAATTCATTATCCAAATGACGGTAATTATAGTTGTATTATATACACTTGTGGGTATTTTAAATCGAATATTAGCCAAAATTACAAATGGGATGTTTCCCAAAAGTGGGAGTACTTTTGAAAATTGAAATTGAGATGATAAACGCTTGGAAACCCAGGCGTTTTTTATTTTTCAGGAAGAAAAAAATTGATGGAAAGCCATTACAGGGCAGCCGCTCCCCGATCGACAAGAAATAGAAATGAGTGATCCTTGAAAAAGGGGAAGCTGCATCAATTGCGCCAGAGTGTTATTCACGGTAGCAGCGTTTTTGTAGCCAGAGAACGTTTGTGGTGGAGGCCGTTTATGTGAGTTTCTACTCCATTTTGCAACCCTTGTGTGTTTATGGGGACATTTTTAACGGATGCTACAGCAATTTTGTCCGCTTAAGCGGTTCATGGGGACATTTTGCATAAATTTTTTCTTCAGTTTGTCCGCTTAAGCCCGTCATGAGGACATCTTGCATGGATTTTTTCTTCAGTTTGTCCGCTTAAAACTGATATTGTATTAATAAAGTAGACAGATTAGAAAGTGTCCTATTCATTTGATAAAGTTATATCATATGTAAATGAATGGGAGAGATGAAAAATGGAAGCGAAACACAAGAGATATAGTTATGAATTA
>JANWJP010000036.1 GCA_025451895.1 Robertmurraya sp. | reverse complement strand
GTCGCCTCAACATTTCTTTGTTGACGTATGATTTGTTCAGTTTTCAAAGAACAAGGTTTGATTGTTTGTATCATTTTTGCCACTCAGGGCGACTTTTTAATGATATCACAATGTTTATTATGTGTCAATTACTTTTTTTGTTTTTTGTTTTTGATTTGTGTTCGCTGCTATGGTTTTCTCAAGCAGCAGTATTTAATATACCACTATTGGACAAGATTCGCAAGAAAAATCTATTATTAGTTTTTGGTATTTTAGGTTTATTACGGCGCACTTTTAATAATAAAGAAAGAAAGCAGACCGGAGTCTGCCTTCTTATTGAAAACTTCATTATTTATGGAGCATTAACGGGAACAGCAGAACATCTCTGATAGACGGCGAATTTGTCAACAACATGACTAAGCGGTCGACGCCGATTCCCAAACCACCGGTAGGAGGCATTCCGTATTCTAATGCTTCCAGGAAGTCTTCGTCCATCATATGAGCCTCTTCATTCCCTTGCTCCCGTTCTTTTAATTGGGCTTCGAAGCGTTCCCGCTGATCGATTGGGTCGTTCAATTCAGTAAAGGCATTGGCATGCTCTCTTCCTACTATGAACAGTTCGAAACGATCTGTGAAGCGTGGATCTTCTTCATTTTTCTTGGCCAAAGGAGAGATTTCCACCGGATGTCCATAAACAAATGTAGGCTGGATTAACTTTTCTTCTACCTTTTGTTCAAAAAATTCATTTACGATGTGGCCATAAAGCATATTCTCTGTGATTTCAACATTATGTTCCCTGGCAAGCCGGCGGGCTTCTTCCGTACTCATTTCTTTCCAGAAGTCAACGCCTGTGTACTCCTTAATGGCATCAACCATATGGATTCTCTTCCATTTCGGTTTCAGATCAATTTCATGTTCTCCATATTGAATGGTGGTTGTTCCCAAGACATCTTCGGCGATGTAGGCAATGAGATTTTCAGTCAGACTCATTATGTCTTTAAAGTCAGCATAGGCCTCATATAACTCAATCATTGTGAATTCGGGGTTATGTCTGGTTGAAATTCCTTCATTACGGAACACCCGGCCGATTTCATAGACTTTTTCCAATCCGCCGACAATCAGACGTTTCAAATGAAGCTCAATTGCGATTCGCATGTAAAGTTCCATATCCAAAGCGTTATGATGAGTAACAAACGGACGGGCTGCGGCTCCACCCGGAATCGCATGCATCATAGGCGTTTCCACTTCCAGATATCCATGATCATCCAGGTACCGTCTCATAGATTGAATGATCAAACTGCGGGTGATGAATGTTTTTTTGCTTTCCGGACTGGATATTAAATCAAGGTATCTTTGACGGTAGCGCTGCTCGACATCTTTTAAACCGTGATATTTTTCAGGAAGAGGACGGAGAGATTTCGTCAATAATTCGAACTTTTCCACTTTAATGGAAAGCTCTCCGACTTTTGTTTTCATCAATAAACCAGTAACACCGATAATATCTCCCAAGTCGGACTTTTTAAAAAGCTCATAAGCATCTTCGCCGACATTATCTTTGCGGACATATATTTGAATTTGGCCCTGCAAATCCTGAATATGCGCAAATCCTACTTTCCCTTTTATACGCTTTGTCATGATCCGGCCGGCAAGCGCAACATGAAGAGAAATTTCTTCAAGTTGTTCATTATCCATTTCCCCGTATTTCCTGACTAAATCACCGGAAAGATGGGTGCGTTCGAAGCGTTTGCCAAACGGATCAATGCCCTTTTTGCGAAGTTCCTCCAACTTTTCCCGCCGTACTTGTATTTGGTCATTGACTTCTTCACGACTCATGCTTATATCATCTCCATCTTATATCTCATATTAAAAACACAAAAGTGTTGAAAAATGTTCAAAAAAATAACATACTAAACATTTTACACATAAAATTTAAATGCAGACAAGACTGAACGGAAAATTAATCATATTTAAGATAAAAATTCGCCATTGTTCATAATGGTTTTTTTACTATGTATCACAATACCCGGCTGTCTTTCTGTAAAATCAAATAAAACTGCCAGTATAAACCGGCAGTTTTCATTCAAAGGTATTATATTGAATGAAGGAATAGAAGTCAAACATTAGCTTTGTACAGAGGATGCCTCCCGTTCCTCCACTTCACGGACAAGCCCGTATAACAAAGTGACAATTTCTTCACGGGTCGTGCATTCATTGATTGCATTGCGGACCTTTGCATTTCCTCTGATCCCTTTCAAATACCACGCCGCATGTTTGCGCATTTCCCGGACAGCTATATTTTCATTCTTTAAGGCAATTAATCGATCCAGGTGAAGTATGCAAACATCGATTTTTTCCCGTACCGACGGTTCTTCAATAAGTTCTCCCGTCTCCAAATATTTGACCGTCCGGTAGATCATCCACGGATTTCCGAGAGCCGCGCGGCCAATCATTACACCGTCACAGCCCGTTTCTTCAAGCATCCTTTTGGCATCCTGCGGTGTGCGGACATCTCCGTTACCAATGACCGGAATATTGACCGCCTGTTTTACTTCTCTGATTATATCCCAATTTGCTTCTCCTTCATACATTTGCACCCGGGTTCGGCCGTGGATCGCTACGGCTTTTCCGCCTGCCCTTTCAACAGCGCGGGCATTTTCCACGGCAAAAATATGCTGATCATCCCAGCCCATTCGCATTTTTACAGTGACAGGTTTTTCCACCGCATCAACCACTGCGGCAACTAATTCATAAATCTTATCAGGTTCGAGAAGCAGCTTGGCTCCTGCGTCACATTTGGTCACCTTTGGTACCGGGCAACCCATATTAATATCAATAATATCGGCATTCGTGTTTTTATCAACGAATTTTGCGGCCTCAACCAAAGACTCCTTTTCACCGCCAAAAATCTGCAGGCTGAGAGGCTTTTCCCGTTCATCGATATACAGCATATTCAAGGTTTTTTCGTTTTTATATACAATACCCTTGTCACTGACCATTTCCGCATAAACCAGTCCGGCACCAAACTCCTTTATCGTCAAACGAAAAGCAGAATTACAAACGCCGGCCATCGGAGCCAGGACAACTGGATTTTTTATGTCAATATGACCAATCTTCAACATTTCAGCCTCACCACCTGATTTTTATTTCCCCTTGCACGGAAAAAGGCGTACCGCCTTTATCCTTAATATTCACAACACCCTGTTATCAAATACTTTACTTTTTTTCGGCACGCACATCCGGCGGCGTCAAATCATCCACGCTGACCTCAAGTTTGGCTGCAATTTGCTCGACAAACTGCTCCGTGGGGACACGATTGCCCCGTTCCACTTCTCCCAAAATAGACACAGATACACCGAGGGAATTGGCCAGGCCTTCCTGTGTGTATCCTTTCAATTTTCGAAAAGCGCGAATACGCCTTCCCCATTTTTCCGCTTCCATATTTGTACACCCTCTCTGTCCGGAATTTCTTGCAAATAGGCAGCTAAAGACTTTTCAGCACGGGGAATTTGAATGTTCTCTTGAATCTCCATAAGAGGAATAAGCACAAAAGCCCGTTCTAACATGCGAGGGTGAGGAACAGTTAATTTCTCTGTTTCAATATTTTCTTGATTATATAAAAGAATGTCAAGATCTATGATTCTTGGCCCCCACCTGATTAATCTTTTTCTCCCCAGTTCTTCTTCAATCCGCATGCAGACCTCTAATAACTGCCGGGCTGTTAAGGAAGTCCTTATGGAAATAACCATATTTAGAAACCGGTCTTGATCCACATAACCGACTGGATCCGTCTCATAAACGGACGAACATGCTTCCAGTTCAATTTCATGATATCCTTTTAAACTCTCAATGGCTTTCACAAGGTTTTCAAATCTGTCGCCCAGGTTTGTTCCCAAAGACAGGTACGCTTTGTTTTTCATTTTTGTCTGCTCCTCGTTATTTCCACGGCAACTGATTGAAAATGCCCCTGAATCGGCGGATCCGGTTTAATGACAGTGACGGTGACTCTTTCTATTTTCGGAAATTGCTCCAGACAGGCGGCGGCGATTTTTTCAGCCACAGCCTCAATCAGTTTAAACGGACGGCCCTCAACAATGTTCCGGCAGATTTCGTACAGTTCCGCATAATTAACAGATGCATTGAGATCATCGTTTTTCCCCGCTTCGGAAAGCTCAGCTTCCACTGTCAAATCGATCGCAAAACGCTGTCCCAAACGGTTCTCCTCGGGGAACACACCGTGAAATCCGTAAAACTCCATACGATTAAGCATTATTTTATCCACTGAACTCACCTTTTCCCATTAAAGCATCCATCATCCGCGCCATTCTGCTCATTTCCTTCACGTCATGAACCCGAACCATCTGGCAGCCTTTTTGTATGCCGTAGCAAACCGTTGCCCCCGTCCCTTCCAATCTTTCATGAACCGGCAGATTCAGAACCCCGCCGATCATCGATTTCCTGGAAGTTGCCAGCAGCACGGGATAACCTGTTCCTACAAGCTTATCAAGATTTCTCATCATTTCCAAATTTTCTGATAGATCCTTGGCAAAGCCGATTCCCGGATCAAGAATAATATTTTCATCACTTACTCCGGCTTTTTTTACAATTTGTATACTTTTATATAAATCATTCATAACGTCCCGGATAAAGGATTGGTAGTCTCTGTTTTTTCTGTTATGCATTAAAATGATCGGAACATCATATTCAGCCGCCACTTTGGCCATTTCCGGATCCGCTTTTGCACCCCAAATATCATTAATGATATGGGCACCAGCTTTCAGGGCCTGCTCGGCTACTTTAGCTTTATATGTATCTACAGAAATAGGGACTTGAACCTCTTTTGCAACAGCTTCGATAACCGGGAGGATTCTGGAAATTTCCTCGTCATCGGAAATTTGCTGATGGCCCGGCCGCGTTGATTCCCCCCCAATATCTATGATATCTGCTCCCTGTTCAACCATTTCATGGGCATGATGCACGGCCTTCTCCAGTTCATCAAATTTTCCCCCGTCCGAAAATGAATCAGGGGTTACATTTAAAATTCCCATAATAATTGTTTTTTGACCGTAATCTAATGTATAGGGACCGCAGTTGATCACCCGTTTCTTCATGTCAGAATCATCTCCCCGTTTTACCTCGTCTCATCCGTAATTCCTTTATTATCATACACCAAGTTTTGTTCCGGTACACAACAGATAGAAGATTAATAAGTTTTTTATAAAAGCGGGAGCATAAAACCAGTAATTCACATCACGGTATTCACGAATTTTGCCGGCTTATTTGTGAAAACCCAATTCTTTTGGAATTACCCACTATAAGCGCGAAAAACAAAATTTATTGGCGGCACAAAGCCGTTTTCACGAAACACTCAACAGTGCTGCAAAAGCAATAAGGGACTGCCAAAAATCCGTTTGGACAGTCCCTTTATTGTCATTATTTATTACTTATCAAATTGAAAGAGCGCTGTGCTTAAATAGCGTTCACCATTATCAGGGATAATGGCCAGAACTTTTTTGCCTTTGCCAAGCTCTTTCGCCACTTTAATGGCTCCGGCAATCGCCGCACCGGAAGAAATTCCGCACAAAATGCCTTCCTGTTGCCCGGCCTTTCTTGAATATTCAAAAGCCTCTTCATTTGTAATTTTCAATACTTCATCATAAACCTCAGTATCCAAAACTTCCGGTACAAATCCGGCACCGATTCCCTGGATTTTATGAGGTCCCGGTTTGCCTCCTGATAAAACAGGAGAGTCAGCCGGTTCGACAGCATAGATTTTAATTCCTTCGTACTTTTCCCTTAAAATTTGCCCGACTCCGGTAACTGTTCCGCCTGTACCGACCCCTGCCACAAATGCATCCAGTTGATCGCCCATTTGCTCAACAATTTCTTTTGCCGTCGTATTTCTGTGAATTTCCGGATTTGCCGGGTTGGTAAATTGCTGAGGCATAAAATATCCGTTTTCTTTGGCCAACTCTTCTGCCTTGGAAATGGCTCCTTTCATTCCTTCTGCGCCCGGTGTCAACACCAGTTCAGCCCCGTAAGCACGCAGTAAATTGCGGCGTTCCAGGCTCATTGTATCAGGCATAACAAGCACGGCTTTATATCCTTTGGCAGCTGCTATCATCGCCAGGCCGATTCCGGTATTTCCGCTTGTCGGTTCAATAATCGTTGATCCTTCTTTTAAAAGCCCCTCAGCCTCCGCAGCTTCAATCATGGCAAGGGCAATTCTGTCCTTCACGCTGCTGCCGGGGTTAAAATATTCCAACTTTAAATAAACATCTGCACTATTTTCATCTACAATACGGTTTAATTTTACAACCGGTGTTTGACCAACCAGTTCCGAAACCGAATTTGCTACACGTACCATGCGATCCACCTCTTATTCCGAGTAATTTTATTGGTTTAATATTAATTTAGCAACATGACATTAAATTGTCAATCTATTTACATAAAAAATTTAAAATAATCTTATTTTACTCTTACTAATGATTTATCAGGACAAGTATTTTTATGCGCTTTTTTAGTCAAGAAATACTTCATCCACCTATTTTCCTGCATTTGCTTTACGGCGGCAAATATATTAACAACCTTTCACCGTCCCGTAAGTACTTCTTGTTTTTATCCGCCAGTTTAAATCACAGTCTTATGAATTTTCCGTACCGCAGTGCAAAAAAAAGAACACAGCCGGCGATTGCCATCTGTGCTCCTTCGGTCATTTTTTTCTGTATTTAAATACATTTCACCGCATAAAAGAGGGGCATCCTTTACTTAGACTGTTTTTCCGCTTCTTCTTTTAAATGCTCAAGTTCCCCGCGGGTGAAGATATATTTTTCATTGCAAAAATGACATTGGGTCTCCGCTTTACCGTCTTTATCGATCATTTCCTGTATTTCAGCGACACCCAGGCTGATTATGGCATCGCCGAATCTTTCTTTGGAACATGTGCATTTAAATGACACAGGGATCGTATCTAAAATTTTAACATTTTCTTTATCAAAAATTTCGTAAAGAAGTTCTTCAGGAGTTAACCCTTTTTCAATTAATTTTGAAATCGGGGGCAACTCTTTAAGTCTCGTTTCAATAGCAGTGATCGTTTCCTCCCCGGTGCCCGGCATCACTTGAATAATAAAGCCGCCGGCAGCAAGAATGGAATTATCCGGATTTACCAGCACACCTGCTCCGACTGAGGAAGGAATTTGCTCCGATGAGGCAAAATAATAAGTAAAATCCTCTCCCAGTTCACCGGAAACGAGAGGCACCTGTCCTGTAAAAAAATCGCCCCGTCCCATATCTTTAACAACGGATAAGAATCCGGACGTACCGACTGCACGTTTCACATCCAATTTCCCATGAACATTCAAGTCAAAATGAACATGGGGATTGGTGACATATCCCCTGACCTCGCCCCTGGCATTCGTGTCAACAAGGATCGGACCGAGGGGGCCGTCCCCTTCAATTTTAACCGTCAGCTTTTCTTCTCCTTTTAACATGGAACCCATCATGACTGCGGCAGTCATGGCTCTTCCAAGAGCGGCGGAAGCTGTCGGCCATGTATTATGGCGGCGGCGGGCCTCGTCCACCGTATCCGTACTTCTTGCAGCATAAGCGCGGATTTGTCCCTCAAAGGCCAGAGCCTTTACTAAATAATCGCCCAAAAAAATTCCTCCTTCAAATATCCTTTGCTTTTTATCAAAAAGCATCGCAACACTCTGCCGGCATTCTTCAATAACTGAACATAAAAAACGATGCAACCGGGTCTATTTATTTTTCCCTTCAAGATTCCGTTCATAAATCAGTTTAAGGCCTTTTAAAGTTAAAAACGGATCGACAATATCAATCATATTTGATTCACTGGCAATTAAACCGGACAGTCCCCCGGTTGCAATGACCATCGGTCTTTCCTTGCTTTGCTCCTTCATTCGTTTCACAATTCCTTCCACCATTCCCACATATCCGTATAAAATTCCCGCCTGCATGGCACCGACGGTATTTTTGCCGATGATTCCCCCGTCCGGGCGGGCAATTTCTATCCGGGGCAATTTGGCTGCTTTAGAATAAAGCGCCTCTGTGGAAATATGGATTCCGGGTGCAATCGCACCTCCCAGATATTGCTTATGCTCATTGATATAGCAGTAAGTAGTCGCTGTTCCAAAATCGACAATCACCAGCGGCGCACCGTATTCATGAATGGCCGCCACCGCATTGACAATCCGGTCGGCCCCAACCTCGCGGGGGTTATCATATTTTATATCCAATCCGGTTTTGATCCCCGGACCGACAATTAATGGTTTTATATTAAAATATTTTGCACACATTCTTTCCAATGCAAGCATAATCGGCGGAACCACCGAGGAGATAATAATCCCGGTAATCGAAGAGAATTCAAGACCCACATGTCTGAATAAATTTTCTATGATCATGCCGTACTCATCTTCTGTTTTGTTCCGGTTTGTCTCAATCCGCCAATGATATTTTAAAACGTTATGATCGTAAACACCCAACACCATATTTGTGTTCCCAACATCAAAAACAAAGATCACTGCTCTCACCACTTTATTCTAGTATGAAAAATAAAACCGACAAAAACAAAAAATCTTCCCGCCCCGCAAAGCCATATCCGGAAATATGACGGGCACGGAAATATACTGCACACATTTTATCACAATCTGCAACCATTTGTGTATCATAAAACCGGCCACAAACAGGAAACAAACGGCTGATTTACACCAGGCAGAAGATTTATATAAATATTCCCGGTTATATTCTAACCTTAAACAACCGCCGGCAACCTGAACAAAAATAAAAAACTGAGCTTTGCACAGAGGCAGAAGACAACTTAAAGGAATCCGGGCAACGGCCCGGGCACGCATTCATAAATCTTTTAAATCTCCGATCAAAAAAGGTGCTCTGCAGCAGAGCACCTTACTAATTAATTGCTTTTCTCATCATTCTTTTTATCAGAATCTGCCGATAAAGAATCTTCACCGGTTTTTGGCTCTTCTTTTTCAGAATGGTCCTCCAGGGATTTTTCCTGGGGAGAAGCCAATATATCTTTATTTTCAGGCTTTTGAGCCGTATCATCTGAAGCATATCCGGATTCTTCCGTTTTAGCAGAATCCTCTTCCGGTGTATCATTCTTCTGGCTGTTGATATTTACCTTCACACCGCCATGATCCGAATGATTGCCGTTTCCGTTTCCGTTCGGTCTTTCAGGAAGTACGCCATGTTCCACTAAATGCTTAATTTGCTCAGCATCCAATGTTTCTACCTCTAAGAGAGTGTTGGCGATTAAATCCAGTTTATCCCGGTTCTCAGTGAGAACCCGGCGGGCTTTTTCATAGCATTCTTTAATAATGCGCTGAACCTCAAGATCAATTTCATAGGCAATGGCATCAGAATAATTTTGCTCATGACCGATATCACGGCCGAGGAATACTTGTCCCTGCGTTTGGCCAAATTGCAGCGGTCCAAGTTTTTCACTCATTCCGAACTCCGTTACCATCCGGCGGGCGATATTTGTTGCACGCTGGAAGTCGTTATGGGCTCCGGTACTTACTTCACCGAAAACAATCTCTTCTGCAACACGGCCGCCCAATAAACCGGTAATCTTATCAAGAAGCTCCGGCTTCGTCATGAAATAGCGGTCCTCTTTTGGAAGCATCACTGCATATCCGCCTGCCTGGCCGCGCGGAACAATGGTTACCTTATGAACCATTTCAGCGTCAGACAGCATCAGCCCAATCACGGTATGACCGGCTTCATGGAAAGCCACAATCCGCCGTTCTTTTTCAGAAATGACACGGCTTTTCTTTGCCGGACCTGCAATAACCCGGTCAGTCGCTTCATCAATATCCGACATATCAATTTTCTTCTTATTTTGCCTTGCCGCTACAAGAGCCGCTTCATTTAACAGGTTCTCCAAATCAGCACCGGAAAAGCCCGGAGTCCGCATGGCAATTGCCTTTAAGTTTACGGATTCATCCAAAGGTTTGTTGCGGGCATGAACCTTAAGTACTGCTTCACGGCCTTTAACATCCGGACGATCAACGGTAATTTGACGGTCAAAACGTCCCGGACGAAGCAATGCCGGATCAAGAATATCAGGCCGGTTTGTTGCAGCGATTATGATAATTCCTTCATTCGCACCGAATCCATCCATTTCAACCAGCAATTGGTTCAATGTCTGCTCCCGCTCATCGTGGCCGCCGCCAAGTCCGGCGCCGCGCTGACGTCCGACAGCATCAATTTCGTCTATAAATATAATACAAGGGGCGTTTTTCTTCGCATTTTCAAATAAATCACGAACACGGGAGGCCCCTACACCGACAAACATTTCAACGAAATCAGAACCGCTGATTGAGAAAAACGGAACACCCGCTTCACCGGCTACTGCACGGGCAAGCAAGGTTTTACCGGTACCCGGAGGTCCTACAAGCAAGACCCCTTTTGGAATTCTTGCACCCAATTCAGAAAACTTGCGGGGATCTTTCAAAAATTCGACCACTTCAATGAGTTCTTGCTTCTCTTCATCCGCACCGGCAACATCCTTAAAGCGGACCTTTTTCTTATCGTCAGTGTATAATTTCGCTTTACTTTTGCCAAAATTCATCACACGGCTGCCGCCGCCCTGAGCCTGATTGATAAGGAAGAAGAACAGGATGAAAATAATAATAAACGGAATCATGGAAGTAAAAAATGTAACCCAACCGCTCGTCTCTTCTGCGGGCAGAACATCAACTTCCGCTTTTTTCTTATTAGCCGCCTCATTTACCAAGGCCTTAATAGTATCATCGTCCCATACATATGCTAAATAGGATGTTTCACCATCCTTGCCTTTCATCGTTCCTCGTACTTCATATACCCCTCTAACAGGCTGAACATTTAATGTTTTTATATCACCGGCTTCCAGATGCTCGATGAATTCACTGTATTTTAAAGGCTTTGTCGGATCATTATTGCCGTTAAAAAAGCTGATAACACCAATAATGACCAGAAAAATTAGTAAATAAAAAATCGTATTACGAAAGATCCGATTCATCCCTTACCTCCTCCCACGGTAAAAATAAACTATAGTAAATAGTATCATAGAAAAATGTACGAGTACAAGGATTAGACCCGTTATAAAATATGGATATTTTCTATTATAAAAGACGGTTCCGCCCTTTATTTTCCGGAAGTATAAATTTCCGGCTTTAACACGCCAATATATGGAAGGTTGCGGTACTTTTCTGCATAATCAAGCCCGTATCCGACCACAAATTCATTAGGCACAACAAAGCCGACATAATCCGCCTCAATGTCAGCCTTTCTTCCCGACGGCTTATCGAGTAGCGTGACAATTTTTATGGATTTCGCTTTGCGGTGCCTGAATAAATTGACTAAATAGCTCAATGTTAACCCGCTGTCGATAATATCCTCAACAATTAATATATCTCTGCCTTCAACGGAAGTATTTAAATCCTTTAAAATCCGCACTTCCCCTGAAGTAACGGTTGAATCTCCATAGCTGGAAACATCCATAAAGTCCATTTCCAAATATGTATCCACCCGTTTTAAAAGATCAGACATGAACAGCATTGCACCTTTTAATACGCCAATTACCAACGGAAACCGCCCTTCATAATCCTTTGTCAATTGGGCTGCGATCTCCAGAGTTTTTTCCCGAATTTCTTCTTCAGTAATTAAAATTTCTTTAATATCATTTTTCATTGCTGTTCCCCCTAGAAGTCTTTACTTTGAAAACCAGATAAATCGTTATTTTCCCGTCATGATCGTTTATGGGAGGCATACTTGCCTTTCTTATGCCGGGAAGCCATAAAATTTCATTATATCTATCAGTAATCACCGGCCAGCTGTTCCGCTTATGTAAAGGAATTTTTTCATCAATAAAAATATCCTTCAACTTTTTCGTTCCCTTCAGCCCTTTTACGGCCATCCGGTCCCCGTCCCTTCTTGTTCTTACGATAAGCGGAAGACGGGTCTTGTCGATTTGAAAAACGAACGAATATTTATCCGCTGTCCGGCTGGTATCTTCAATAAATTCCATCCTTAGTATATCACCATTAGGCAGCAAAATTTCCCCGGGTTCACTTATTTCAAAGAAAAAAGATTTTTCCTCTTTATCCGGAACCTGATATCGGAAATAAAGCTCCTTGTAGGAACGGACAATTTTTAAATCGCCGGGAAAATCCAATGAACCGGAAGGATGGGGACTGTTCATCAGGGATAATACTTGATCAATATGTATGGCGGATAAAGATGCAGGTACTGTCTTATAAAGATATTTTAATATTAGTTGAATCCCCCGTCTTTGTAAAGGAATAGACATCTTTAAAAAAGCAGTAATATCAACCTTTACTGTCTTCTTGGTTTTGTCCTTAACCGCCTTTTGCAATTCTTTATTTGCAAGCTCCTGTAAAAATAATTCATCGCTTTCCAGTTCTTCGCTGAAACGTTGGAAATGTTCGTGCACCCGCGGGTTTTCCTTTCTCAAAAACGGCAAAACAACCTTCCGGAACCGGTTGCGGCTGTATACATCCTTTTCATTGCTCGGATCCAGTCTCGGCTTCAGTCCATGGCGCGAACAATATTCCTCGATTTCCTCCCGGTTTACGCAAAGAAACGGACGGAAAATACGGGCCCCCTCAAAATCCCTTTCAAAAGGAATCCCGGCCCTCGCTCTTCCCGTACTGCCCCTCGTCAATCTCATTAAAATCGTTTCTATTTGATCATCGCCATGATGAGCCAGGGCCAATAAAGGAATGTCATATTTTACTAAAATTTCCGAAAAAAATCGGTATCTCTGTTGCCGGGCTGCCGTCTGCGCACTTAAACCGGTTTCTTCCATATATTTAGGGACATTGATTTTCCTTATTTCCACAGGAATGTTTCTTTTTTCACAAAAGTTTTTTACAAAAAGTGCATCCTCCTCCGATTCACGCCCCCTGAACATATGATCAAGATGGGCCGCATAAATTTTAATTTGCCATTCATCCTCCCGGCTCCATAAAAAGTGAAGCAGGGCCAGCGAATCGGGCCCTCCGGAGACCCCTGTCAAAATCCGCTGATTTTGCAGTTTGAAATTCTTTTCCCGGAGAAATGCCTCTACTTTTTTTTCCAACATCCATACTCTTCCTTTTAAGTTTTTCCGCTCAGGCAGACAGGACATTTTTAAGTGAAGTCTGCCAATTTTTTCAACTATGTATATCTTTATGATTAGTTTACCACTTTAAGCATATCAATTTCCAAACTTAAGTGACTACAAATATGCACAATTGCCGAAAAAAATAAAGCGGCTTTTAAGCTGCCGGCAGTGCCGGATAAATGAATTAATTGGAATATTTTCCACGCAAGATCTCTCATTTTAACTTTTTAAAAGAATCATTGTTTATCCAAAAAAATAAGTTTATAACTCTAAAATCCGGGGCAGCCCGGAGCCGGAGCACGATGGAAGACCAGAGCCGCGGGAAAACCTTTTTAGACTCCGGTTCTTCACCCCGGATGTTCCCCGCGAAATGGCCTCTACTGCCCAAAAAGATATAGTATATAAATCATCGAAACAATCTTAACAATAAGTATGGTTTCCAGCCACTCAAATTTTCGTTTTTTCTTTCTGTACTCCCGTCTGCTCATCGGCGCATTTCCCGGATGCACCGCCGGCTTGGCAGTAATGCCGGCCATTCCATTAATCGTTTTCAGCATATCAAGGCGCATTTCTTCCGCCGAATGGTACCATCCCTGCAAAGCCTTTAACAGAACAGGGGAAAATTTCACAAGCTCCGGTTTTTCTTTCATTATCTCTTTCAATTGTTTTATGCCGCCCTCTTTTTTAACCAAAGCCTTGCCATAGTGAATATGAATCATAATCATGGCTGCGGAAAACAAATCATATGATGGTTCCGCACGGCGGGTTCCCAATTCCCAGTAACCCCGGTCATAACTTTGGGTAAACTCTTTGATTGCCCGCCCCTTCACCGTTGTGCCGCCCACATCAATACAACGGATACGCGGGGGAGAGCCGGTGACTATGAGGTTTTCCGGCTTCAAATCACCAAATACCCAGCCATGTTCATGAAGTACATGGAGATCTTTTAAAAGCTGTAAAATTAACACCTCTGCCCAGGCACGGCCGTTTTTTCGAATAAAATCCAGCAAATTGGGACCTTCAATATATTCCATGACGTAAAAAGGCGTCGCGCCCTCCGGCCGGACCCAATCATCCACATCTATTAAGGAAGGTCCGGAGATAGACCCCCGGACCTTTGCAAATGACTTGAGCACATTAACCTCTGAGGCGACAGATGTACCGCCGGAAATTTTCAATGCAACCTTTGCTCCTCCTGCTTGAGCCAGATAAACAATTCCGTTCGCTCCGCTGCCCAATTCCCTCAAAACCCTGTAAGAATTTTTATGCCATTTCCCCGTAATAACGGTTCCGGGCCGCGGCTTAGACAGTGTCTTCAAAGTACTGTTCATCATCATCAGACAAGTTGCCCCTTAAGATTGGAGTATTTTTAAAATACGCAGTCGCCTCACGGATCGCCGGACCGGTCGGAGTAATCCCTCCGATTACAAGCTTCGGAAAAATGCTTGTTAATGCTTCAAGCTTTGGTGACCAATCCAAAAGTTTTTCAACGTCTTTCTTTTTCCCGGGAAATACGAACAGTGAGAACCGGTTTTTCCCCGTACGGGCACTGAGGCTCAGCGACAGATCCAGCAACGCTTCTTTCACGGTCGGCAGTTTATGTTTCATGCTCGCGCTTGTATCAACAAGGATCAGAACTTCCAAAGCGGCCGTTTCTCCAAGCTCATCAACAACCTCCATAATCTCGCCTCTTTTTTCCGGAGGAATGTCCTCGATCGTTTTCATATCTCCGAGAATCTGCCGCAATTCCTTATTGACCACCCCCTGCAACGTTTGGGTCATCGCTTTCCTCGTGACCATTTGTACCGTCCGGGATAAATCCGCGGCATAGACAACCTGGCTGATCCCGCCACCGGCATTGGCAATCCCTTCAATTTCTTCCAGGCCCTTTTCATCAATGGTGTCATGTTTCACTACTCCAATGACATTCACCGTAATCCCGTACTCCCGCGCCAAAGCTGCCATGGCAATGGGGCTTTCCCCTTGATTTGAACAACCGTCTGTAATAAGCAAAATTTGTTTTAATGTTCCTGTTTTCATCTGTATACCCTCCCGCCTAAAAATTATTACCATTTTCGACGGAGAAAGAGGGTTTTATACCCCCCGGCCATTTTATTCATTTAACTTACTGAATAAAAAACAGCCGGCATGCAGCCGGTTTGAAAAGCCTTGTACCGGGTGCCGGATAAAGGCACGGTTTTTTCAAAATTAAGCCTGTTTCCGGAATTTTTGAACGGGGATGGTTGCCCATTTAGGAGTATTATGCATAATTTTTGTAACGACCACGGTCATATCATCGGAAATTTGCCCGGAATTGGAGCGAATCACTTCTTCAAGGATCAAGTCGGCCACTTCCTGCGGTTTATCCGTGTCCAGTTCGCTTATTTTCCGCTTCATCCACAGATCATGATTTTCCACATGTCTCGGGCCTTCAAATACACCGTCACTCATCATGATGATCAAATCACCCGGTTTCAGTTGCTTATGAATCACATCGACCTCCACCTCTTGAAGAATTCCCATCGGCAAATTATTTGCCTGTATGCGGATAATTTCACGCCCCCTTTTTATAAAACTTGGAGTGGAGCCGATTTTTAAAAATTTTGCCTCGGCATTTTGGAGGTCAATCATGGCCATGTCAAGAGTGGAAAAAATTTCGTCGGTCGTCCGGAGGGAAAGAATGGAATTAATCGATTTGATGGCTATTTCTTCTTTAATTCCCGATTGGAGGATTTTTTGCAGGAGTTTCAGGGTTTCCGTACTTTCCACATGAGCTCTTGCCCCGTTGCCCATCCCGTCACTGATAGCAACGGCATGCTTGCTCATCCCCAGATCCCCGGACGTATAACTGTCACCGGATACAAACCCTCCATCCTTAGCGCAGAAAGCAGCCCCCGTTTCCACCGTAAACCGTTTGGCTGAGCGGAACGTACCATTGCAAAAACCGTTCGGGTATGTGCCGCACTCTTCATTTTTTACGACAATTGTTTCTCCAAGAATATCAGACAGCATCGGGGCAATGATTTTTTCACATTGCCCGTGTCCTCCGCAATAGGGAATCGTAATATCTATGTCCACATTTCCCTCTTCAAGACTGTAAATTTCCACATTTTCCACTTGAACGCCAAATTCCTGCAACGCCTCAAGGATCATATCCTCCTGCATATAATGATTATCCCGTTCCCGTTTAATCTCTTTGGCAAAGTCATCCATTACCTCAGAAACACCAAGCAGCTGTTCGGCTACGAGTTTCCTGCTTTCCCGGACCTGTTTTTTCAGCTTTTTATTGGCCCGGAAAAAAACGAGTCCGCGGCGGAATTCCTCCGCCACCCGTTGAGGTTTCGAACAATATTGATCCCATTCCTTGGCCAGATTGACGGAAATGTCCCCGTCATTTTTGTCCATATCAGTAATAATTTCCTTCATCATTTCATAAGTTGTATCAAGATTCTGCGCCCAGCATTGATTTTTTCGAAAACATCGTTCACATGTGTTTTCAGTAATTTTTCCGAGAAATATATCAAACTCCCGATCTCTGTCCTCATCCCCTTTAAGAAGATCAGGAGATTGAAAGCTGTGTGACAAAGCTTTAAATACCGAAGAAAATCTTTCAATCCGCTGGGAGGTCACATCACGGATTTTCCGCAAGTATTGCTGCTGCTCCAAATTTTGCTCCGGCGTTCCCGGAATATGTCTGGCCAGTTTTGACGTCATCCATTCCGGGGTCAGGAAAAACAAAAGCGATGCAGCGGCTGCTTCAAGACTGATAACGGTGAGGGACAAACCACCCTCTCCGAACATCGCAATTAAAACTGCCGAAATAAACAGACCAACGGCTGCACCGGGCTTTTTTCCCTCCTTCAAAAGACCTCCGAGAAGGCCTGCAAAAGCAAGCAGACTGATCAAATAAAAACTTGACATATTGGCAAGGCTGAAAATCAACCCGGTAATGACGCCGACTGTTGAGCCGATTGCCGCTCCCCCCACATAAGCAAAAACAAGAATCAAATACATCGACATAATATGTTCGAGCGAAAGATCATAAATTGTCCATCCAATCGTACCGGTTAAAACAGAAGCAAGCATAATAATTAAACAAACAATTTCCTCCGTTTTCAACGAATGGCGCCGTTTATTGGACAGAACCAACGGTAGGCTTTGCAGAAAAATCATCGTTAAAATAAATGCGAAACCGACCGCTACTCCGGTCATCATCCCTTCATAGGCAGAAATTTGCCGGTCAGGCACATATGCTTGCGCCAGTTGAACAAGAAACACCGTTCCCGCTACGAAAAAGGGCAATGCTTTCAGTTCATTAGATAATTTTTTCCTTACCGGCCGGAAAAACAACAGAAACAGAAACGCACCGGCAAATGCGAAAATAGCGTCTGTCAGCGACAGGGTTGCCGCTCCGGCAATTAATCCGACTAATGTAAGCGGAGCCTGTTCTTTTTTAATTAAAAACACGGAAGCAAAAAACGGCAGAATAAAAGGAGTCAGTTCTGAAAGAATAAGGGCCCGTCCAAGCAGGAACCCAATCATGACCAAAATATATCCTTTAATAAACAAGAAATTCTCTATTTTCAAGCGGAGCTTTTTTAATAAGTTTCCAAAATCAAGCTTGGGTTTGTTCAAAGCGGTTTCCCGAACCGGTTCATTAAGATTAGTGAGTACCTTGTTCATTCCACGACACTCCCCTTGCTTTTGTAATTGTTGTCCATTATAAAGAGAATGCCTTCAAAAGTTTGTCAAAATCTATGGACAATCTAAATTTTCGTTCGACCGATTTCCCTCTGTAGACCAAAAAGAGAACAAAAAACAAGGGGCCAGGGCAGCCGTTGCAGAAATTAATAAGTTTTTTAATATGGTAATACTGTTAATAAAAAGTGAAATTTATGTAAAAAATCCGTTCTCTGAGTTATATTACCAAACAAAAAAATTTGTCACCGTTGATCCCGGCTACAAACAATAATTAGACAAGGACCTTATAACCTCCGACTTCCGACATCCTGTTTTCGATTTCTGACTGAGGCTTTCGGTGTCCGGCCTCCACTTTCTCATTTCTTATCTCACACTTCTCAATTCCGGTCTCTCATCTCGCACATCTTACTTCTCAAACATCTTCCAGTCCCAACCTTTGATATCCAATTTTCAATTTCAACATTCGGACTTCCGGCCTCCGCTTTCTCATATCCACATTTCACTCATTTCAAACCAAACTTCCTGCCTCTCACCTCACACTTCTCACTTTTAATTCCCCTTCCAGTCCCGGCCTTCACGGCATCAAACTGCCATTCTCAAACATGGTGTCCTGCGTCCGGTGTCCGGCTTCCGAAAAACTAAAAAAGCAGGCCGTTTTCATGACCTGCTTTGTTTTTCTTCCAAATTACTTATTCAATTTATATCATTCAGCAGCAAGTTTATCCTCTTCTAGCACCTCTTCCGCCGCGTTTTGACTCAGTGTGCCGTTTCAAAGAAGATAGGCGATCTTCGCTTTCCTTTAAAAATTTAGCCATTTTCAATTCAAAGCTTTCTTTGGATGATCGACTGTCGGCTGCTTTTCCTTGACGGGAACGTTGGGAATAACCTCTTTGACTTCTCTCCGGTTTATCTACTGCCTTTTTAATAGACAGCCCGATTTTACCATCCTTCTCCACATTAATGACCCTGACTTCAACTTGATCGCCAATTTTCAAATGATCATTAATGTCCTTAACATAATTGTCTGCAACTTCACTGATGTGAACAAGGCCTGTAGAGCCGTCCGCCAACTCTACAAACGCTCCAAAATTTGTAATGCCAGTTACTTTACCTTGTAACTTGCTGCCTACTTCAATTGACATAAAAAAAAATTTCCTCCTTAAAAATTTACATACTTACAATACATTATACATAAGAACAAAAAAAAGTGTCAACGATCCTGTTCTTTGGAAGATTTTTCTTTATCCTGGTCAGGGATCGTGAAAATCAATTCTCCATCTTTAGAAACAAAAAGCTCTTTCCTGGCAAGCTTGGCAAGATACTCATCATCATTTAATTTAACGATTTCTTCTCTCAAGGCTTTCTCCTGCTCTTTCATTTTTTCCAATTGCTCCTGAATCTTTACACTCTCTTTTTCCATTTCCGCCAAGGACCGGGATTGGGAAACCAACGTGGAAATCACGGCAAAGGATAGAATGCCGGCGAAAAGAGAAAAAACCGTTAACCTGCGGATGAGCAGTTTTTTTCTTCGTGCATTACTGAGCCTATTTTTCTCGTGCTGTTCCATATATTGTGATTGAATTTTTGTGACTTTTCTTTGTTTCAATGTGCTCATCCTGTATGCCCCCTTTACTTGCCATTCTTTTTGTTGAAAAAAAGCGTGGTTCTTAAATAATTCTTTACTTTTTTAATTATTCCTGCAAATCTTCCGTATAATTTTGTGAACTTTTTTCGACTCTTTTCCGGAACTAACTTCCATATTTTTGTCAATACCCATTTAAACGGAGCCCAAATCAGTTTCAGCAAAAACAGGAGAATTCTCCAGGCAACCTTTGACAGGGAAAGCAATGCTCGTCCCAACGTAATCAGGATGGAAATGATCATCATGATAAGAGCGTAAACGGGCCGGTAAATGATATAAATAAAAATCTTGACCAAAAAATGGTAAATGCTGATGACCGTTTTTATAAAAAACTCCAAAATCCGCAAATAACTTTTTCTAAAAAGACTTTGATATGCTGCAAATCCGCATAGGAGAGCCAGGAATATATAAAATCGCAGCTCCCCTTTGTTTACATAATAAAGAACGTAAAAAATGATTAATGCCTGAACAAGCCAAAAGAGAATATCATTGCAAAAAACAATCCAGTTTTTCCTTTTTGCCCGCTTCAGAAAACGGTTGTACGTATCAAAAGCCGCTCCAAAGAAGGTTCCCATCCCGATCATGGCGAGCATGGTATAAAATTGAGCGGTAATGGTCATCTGAACAGCTTGCTAAAGAATCCTTTAGCCTTCTCCCCGTGATTTTCATCTAAATAAACAAGATCGTAAATTTTCCCCTTTATTGAAACAACGCCCTTGTCTACATTTAAATTCTTCCTTTGCAAATTTTGTCCGCGGATCGCCAGAAAACCCATCACCGTCTCAAGAAGAAATTCTTCATTATCAAAGCTTTCCACCTGCTTGACCCCGGTAATGTCCAGATGTTTTCTTCCCTTCATCACCACGTCATGCTCACGGACAGGCGATCTTGTTCCGCTGTCATCATATAATTGACTCATTTTCTCATCCCTCACTTACTATATAGATCGGCGTTTCTAACACTTTTATTAATAAATGTATGAGAAAATGAGGAGAATAGAACAAGCTCTTATATATCAGAAGAATCTATTTTTTCCTCTTTCAGAATCGTATACATTTCAGACGCCTGCTCTTTCTTGCTCGTGTCCTGCAGGCGTTCAACCCTTGCAGTAACAATCTTTTGCCCGTAGCGGATCGTTATTTCATCGCCCTCTTTCACAACTGAGCCGGCTTTGGCTGTCTGCCCGTTAATCGCCACTCTCCCCTGATCGCAAACCTCTTTGGCAACCGTTCTCCGTTTAATCAATCTGGAAACCTTTAAAAATTTATCTAACCGCATCCGTCCGCGGCCTCCCTTCTAAAGTCCGTTTTTCTTCGCTTCATTCCAGAACGCATCAAGTTCGTCAAGAGTAAAATCGGCAAATGGTTTTCCGCTTTCTTGCACCTTTTTTTCTACATGAGAAAAACGGCGCAAAAATTTTTGATTCGTACGGAACAATGCTTCCTCAGGGTTAAATTTATAGAAGCGGGCTACGTTAACAAGAGCAAAAAGAACATCGCCGAATTCTTTTTCAAGGGAACCGTCCGCCCCGTTCCGCTCCATTTCTTCTTCAAACTCTTTCAACTCTTCCTTAACTTTATCCCAGGCACCGCGCACATCGCCCCAGTCAAATCCGACCTTGGCGGCTTGTTTTTGAATGGAGTAAGCCCGCATCAGGTTAGGCAGATGCTTACCTTCATCAGATATAACCGGTGCGGCCGCATCATCCCCTTTTTCCGCCTTCTTAATTTCCTCCCATTTTTGCACGACCTCATCGGCTGTCTTCGCATCTCCGTTTCCAAATACATGGGGATGCCTGCGAATCATTTTTTCACTGATTACTTTAATGACATCATCGATAGAAAAATAGCCGTCATCTTCACCTATTTGTGCATGAAGCATGACCTGGAGAAGAACGTCGCCCAACTCCTCAATGAGATGGTCAATATCCTCTTCATTAATGGCTTCAATAACTTCATAGGCTTCCTCAAGCAAATACTTTTTTAAAGAAGCATGAGTTTGTTTTTTGTCCCACGGACAGCCGTCCGGACCCCTTAATGCAGCAATGATCTCCCGCAACTTGGAGAATTCCCGGTAACGCAGCTTTTCATCTTTTACAGGCGGCACATAGACGGAAGTAAGATTGTCCGTCTCCACAGCCCTGTCCAGTTCATAAAGAGGCAGCTTTTTCACTTCCCCGCCGCTGCTGCCCGCACCTTTGACAACGACAATTTCATAGTCATCAGGCAATTTTTCCATCAATGTCAATTTCACTTCAGAAGCAATAAATGGATCATATACCTGGGCGATAATCACATGATTCGTAATATTGATTTCTTCTCTTTTCAGACTGGTTGCATCCAATAATTGAAACCCTTCAATCGGATCAATTTTCAATGCTGTAAAAAGAGGATCCAAAAAGCTTTGGCCGCCGGCAATTTCCACATCAATTCCGAGAACCCTCCCCCTTTCCAACAGAAGCTGCACCGTCCGTTCCGCCACAAGGGGGTGGCCGGGCACTCCGTAAATGACGGGAGCAGTTTTGGCCTTTTCCAATAAAATTGCACATATTTCTTCGTATACTTCCTCGAACGACGGATTCCGCTCATAAACCTCATCAAAACTTTGATAGGTAAATCCTTCTTCTTCGAGTTCCTTTACAACAGGATGTTCCTTTGTCCGCAAATAAACATTTTGCGACTCACGGAGTAGCCGGTACACTCCGAGCGGAAGCTGCGCCAAGTCACCGCCGCCCAATCCAAGAATTGTTATTTTTTTCAAAACCCCATCATCTCCTGTTCCTGCTCGGGAATAAAAATGTCAGTTTGCTTCCGGCCGGAAGCATAGTCAATTCTTCCACAGTAAATCCTTTTCCCCTGATCATAATCCATAAATATGTAAGACCGCCAACGGCAACAGCTGACAACGCCTGCACAGCAGAAGGGATGCGCTCCTCCGTTCCCGGAATAAAGAGGCCGGTCACAAAAAGAAAAATCTCCAGAAACGCATACATCAACAGTGCCGCCACGAGGGCAAGAACCGTAAACCGCCGCGACAGCAACGGCTGTTTATGCAGAGTTCTGAGCCTTATGTATAAAATGAACAAAATGAGCCACAAGGCTATATTCGATGCCAACGCAGCGCCCATTGTTCCATAAACGGGAACAAGAACCACATTTAATCCATATTTAACAGCAAAGCCTCCGACAACTACAACTGCCGGAAAAAACGTCTGGCCAAGGCCCTGTAAAATCGCCGTAATCGTGATAATCAGTGAGGCGGGTAAAATCATCCACCCCAACGTCTGCAACACTGCGGTCCCTTTGCTGTTTTCAAACAGCATAATATTCGCCGGCTCCATAATTCCAAAAAGACCCGCCGCCGCACCAAGACCAATGGCAAGACTGACCCGGAGCGCCAACTGAATAAAGCTGTGAAGGGATTGTGTTTTTCCCTTCATTTTTTCATTCGTAATCAAAGGCACGAGGGATAAAGACATCGATGTGGCCACGACCGCACCAAGCTGGATCAGGGGCTGGCCGCGGTCATACACTCCTTTCAAACCCTTCGCCACATCCATATCCATCCCTGTTTCCAGCAGCAGCGAATACAAATTTAAAGAATCCGCCAGCTGCATAAAAATAAGCAGCATATTGCTGATGCAAATCGCAAAGCCCTGGACAAACAACGCTTTAAAAATGATCTTTGCATCGTGAAAATCAGCCAGTTCACCGGCTGAAATCCGCAAAGTGCCGGCCGGTTTCCTTTTTAACCACAGAAAAACAGCCAGGACAAAAAGGCCGGAGGCACCCCCTGTTACAGAGCCGAGAACAGCCCCTGCTCCGACCTTGTATAAATCCAAGCCTTCTTTGACGAGAATAATGGAGACGGCCAATATCGTTCCAACCCGGATTAACTGTTCAGTAACTTGAGAATATGCAGTCGGTACCATATTCCCGCTTCCCTGGAAATAACCCCGAAACAAAGATGTAAAAGGAATCAGCAAAAACACTGCCGAAACCACTTTGATTAAAACGGCTAAATCAGCATCACCCATGAGAACGGCAAACCCTTCGGCGCCAAAGTATAAAAGGAGAAAAGCAGCAAGACAAACGAAAAAGATGAATCCTCCGGAAAAAAATAAAAGTCTGCTGACAGCCGCCCGGTCTCCGCTGTTTTTTCTTTCCATATAAAGTTTTGAAAGAACGACGGGAAATCCGTATGTAGATAAAACCAATGCAAATGCATAAATCGGATACACTTGCTGGTATATGTAAAAACCAATATCCCCGACGATATTTTGAAATGGCACGCGATAAACGGCACTTAATATTTTAGTGATTAAAGCGGCAATGGTTAACGCCAAAGCCCCTTTTATCAGCGCACCTGACTGCTTTTCGGGCTCCATCGCCGAACCCCTTCCCCATTTCTTCATTAAATGTTCTCTTATGTTCATTCATTATACCCTCTACATACAAATCCGCAAGACAGCGAAGGGGCTGATTCATGAGAAAACAAGCAGTCGGCGGCAAAAAAATCAGACCGCCGGTAAAAAACAGGTCCGCTTGCCCGCAAAAAATGAATCCGGGCACGGGATATTTCCGCAATGATTTTATATAAACATGAAAGCAACCGGCACTGACTGATTTAAGGCCAACAGGACGGTGGTCATAAAGGCGTTGCTACAGGATGTGGCGTTCTTAGACTTGAGGCCGGCAGGAAAGGCGGTCACAAAGGCAGTGCTATAGGATGCAGCGTTTTTAGACTTTAGTCCGACAGGAAGGCGGTCACAAAGGCGGTGCCACAGGATGTGGCGTTCTTAGACTTGAGGCCGACAGGAAGGCGGTCACAAAGGCGGTGCCACAGGATGTGGCGTTTTTAGACT